>JAHEOB010000209.1 GCA_018610095.1 Halothece sp. MAG | reverse complement strand
GCAGAAAATCGAGTTTGAGCAGCTATTTGAGCAGCTAATGGAAGATTTTTTGCCTTTTTTAGTCATTCGCTTGGGCTCGCTCGTAATTTCTATTATCTTAGCAGTGATCATTGCCCGCTTAACCCCGCCCATTATCTACTCCTTAATGCGGCGGTCGCTGCCCTCGCAAAAATACCAAGAATACAAATCTTTTTGTAAGCCGTTCCAACGATCATTTGTTTACACGGTTGCTTTCATTTTAATCAATTATAGTCTCAATTTTTTAAAACTACCCGAGGACCACGACCTTCGTGAGAGGTTAAATGACAATCTTTTAGGTTATTATGATTGGTTTTTTAATGCCATTGATGTGATCGGTGATTTATTGGTAACTGTCAGTGCTGCATGGCTGGTTTCTAATATTGCTAAACAAACCCTTCGCATTTATGGAATTGCTCTCATCAAGCGCGTTACCCATGAAGTTAATGATTTAATTCTAATTTTTGAAAATACGGTCAATGTCATCATTGGCTTTGTGGCAGCCATGATTTTTGCCCAGAGTCAAAATATTAACTTGGTTGCTATTTTAACCGGACTTGGCATTGGCGGGGTTGCAGTGGCGTTTGCTGCCCAAGAAGCGCTTTCCCAAATTCTTGCCACCATTGTCATCTATTTAGATCGCCCTTATTTGCCTGGTGAATATGTACGAATTAACTTTGTTGTCACCCAAGATGATGTTTATGGGCGAATTGAATCGATTGGGTTACGTTCGACAAAACTTCGGATTAGTGCAACAAATACGCTGTTAATGGTTCCTAATTCTCTCATGGTGAGTAAAGATATTGAAAATATCTCACGAGGAACCAAAGTCATGGTCTTATTTTTCCTTGATTTCTCGAAAGTCTTGATGGAATCGGAACGGGCATTAGTGGAACAGGTAACTGAAGATAGTTTGAATAAAGAGCTATTTGGATTAGATCCTGGCAGTATTCAAGTCGTTTTATTTGAACCAGAAGATCGACCCGGAACCCGTGCCCGAATTAGCTTATTTGTGATGGGCTCTAGTCAAGAAGCGATTATGCTTCGCAAACGATTAGTCGAAATTGCCAACCAATCCATTTCTAAGCAATTGCAAGCTCAAGGATTACAATTTGATTTCGCGGAACCCACGATTTACGTTGATTCACCTGTAACCCTCTAATATTACCTTCTCAATGGCTAAAGCTAGCAATGGCTATTATAAATGTTTTCCAAGATTGGATTTCCCAGATTCCCCAGCAATTCATTAAATTTTCTGAACAATTTTTATGGTTTATTTTTTGGACCATTTTGCTTGTTTTACTGGGAATTATATTACTGTGGTTATTACAATTCATCCTTAATCGATGGGCTCCCAAGGTCGTTAAGAATGTTTATCAGCAGGTTATTCGTCCGATTAATTCCCTAATCCATCGGACTGGATTCCTAATCATTTTTGCCGTTACCATTAATGTTTTTGAAAAAGATTATTCTGCTATTTATAACTTCTTACATTTGATTGTTTATCTGATCTTAACGATTACCACTGCTTGGTTATTATCTCGCTTGGTTAGACAAATTCTTCGCTCTTATGGAATTCTTTTAATTCAACAAATTAGTAAAGAAGCAAATGATTTTATACTCGTTGGGGAAACGATTGCTAATGTTGTGATTGGTTTGTTGGCAGCCTTATTCTTTGCTCAAAGCCAAAAAATTAATTTAATAAGTATCCTAACCGGATTCGGTATTGGTGGAATTGCCGTTGCTTTTGCAGCGAGAGAAATTTTATCACAGCTTATTGGAACCATTTTACTTTATCTGGATCGTCCTTATGTTCCTGGGGAGTATATTCGGGCTAATTTTAATTTCCAAGCCGATGATATTTATGGACGAATTGAATCCATTGGAATTCGCTCCACGAAAATTCGACTTGCTGCCAAAAATACGTTATTAATTGCTCCTAATTCGCTAATGGCAAGAATGGATGTGGAAAATATATCTCGCGGAACTAAGGTGATGGTATTACTTTATATTGATTTTGCCAAGGTGTTATCAGAAAGTGAACGAGTCTTTGTTAGTCAAGTATTAGATGATAGCATTAATGGATTATTGGGCGTTGAACCCGGCAGTATTCGCATTGTATTATTTGAACCCGATCAGCAAGGGATAACACGAGCTCGGGTTAGCTTTTTCTTACTCAGTTCTAGTACCAGTTCTCTAAATTTACGTAAGCAGTTAGTCAACATGGCGAATGAGACTATCGCTAAGCGGTTAACTGAAAATCAACTAGAATTTTCGATGGAAGAGCCGATGCTTTATGTGGATTCTCCTATTCCAAAATAAACGTCACCCCCTCTATATTGTGTAGCTTTAATCAGTAGAAATGGAAAACCATTGAAGTTGTAAATGACTAGTAGGAGGCGCAGGTTTTCTCCCCTGATTGAAATCAGAGGTTTCTCAGCTGCGATTTGTTCTTATGAATAATTTAGCCTTTCTCCAAGAACAATTTGACATGATTGCTAACTGGCGAGAGCCTCTCAGGAACTTTGGGGGGCAATTAGTTGAATTTGTGCTTGTCACCTTGCTGCTATTGTTACTGGTGCTGATTTTACTGTGGCTCTCACAATGCTTGGTTTATAAACTAGCACCTAAGATGATTCGGGAATTTTATCAGGAAATTATTACCCCCCTAATCCCCCTGATTCGTCGGAATGCGTTATTGGTGATTATAACCTTTACGATTGGGTATTTGGACAATATCCCTGGCGTTTATGATTTGTTGGAATTTGTGGTGTATCTTGCCCTTACTTTCACAGGGGCTTGGTTATTGTCACGCTTAGTTCGACAAATTCTTCGGATTTATGGCATTGCAATCATTCAAACGATCAGTAAAGAGGTTAATGATTTTATTTTAGTGGCAGAAACCGTTGCCAATACGCTGATTGGTTTTTTGGCAGCCCTCTTTTTTGCTAATAGCCAAGACGTGCAGTTACTTAGCCTTTTAACTGGGTTAGGGATTGGCGCACTTGCTATTGGACTTGCTGCTAGAGAAGTATTATCACAGCTAATTGGCACCATTGTTTTGTATTTGGATCGTCCTTATGTGCCTGGAGAATATCTGCGGGCTAACTTTAATCCTGCAGCAGAGGACATTTATGGGCGAGTGGAATCGGTTGGGATTCGCTCCACCAAAATTCGACTCGCTGCCACCAATACCTTATTAATTATTCCTAATTCGATCATGGCAAAAATGGATGTGGAAAATATCTCTCGGGGCACGAAGGTAATGGCATTGCTTTACTTAGACTTTACTAAGACTTTATCAGAAAGTGAACGGGCTTTGGTTAATCAAGTGCTGGAGGAAAGCCTGAATGACTTATTTGGCATCGATCCCGGTAGTGTTCGCATTAGCCTGTTTGAACACAAGGATCGGCTCACTACCCGCGCTCGGGTTAGCTTTTTCCTACTCAGTTCCAGTGCTAGTTCTCTCGATTTACGTAAGCGGTTGGTGAACATGGCCAATGAAACCATTGACAAACGCTTAACCGAAAATCAATTAGAATTTTCAATGGAAGAACCGATCCTTTATGTGGATTCGCCCGTTCCCAGATAAAGGGAGAATTAGCTGCCTTCAGCGTCTTGGGACTCGTCTTGTTGAGAGGATTCACGTTCGGCGAGTTCCTGTTCCAGTTCTTCAATGTCATTTTCGGATTTAGTTTCCGAAATCGCCCGGGTACACGCCCAATTACTGGGAAGGGCTGAGGGCCATCCCATCCGAATCGCTTCAGGGCAGATGGTCAAAATGGTTAATTGACAATCAATCAGTTGTAGGCCTTCTTTTTCCGCTTGTTTAAGACTTTGTTTTAAGATGGAATCGTTATTAAATTCAATGGTGCGGTTACATTGAATACAGACAATATGATGGTGATGATGGGGATGGGGCCGATTCAGTTCATAGTGTTTATGTCCTTCTGCCAGTTCTAATTCCCGAAGAATCCCCATTCGGGTCATGAGTTTGACGCTGCGATAAATCGTGGATAAACTAATTTCCTCACCACGCTTTTTCAGCAGATGAAATAACTCTTCTGCACTAAGATGATGCCCTCGGGGTAGATTTTGAAACACATGAAGAATCGTTTCTCGTTGGGGGGTTAAGCGCCATCCACGAGAGTTCAATTCTGCTTTTAAAGAGGATGAGGTATAAGGTTGCCTGACCATATTTTTGCTTGCAACAAATGCTATATATTGACAATGATACTTGCTAATGGCGTTACTTGCAACAATATCCAATTATTGCAATCCTACCGCAATAGTTAACCCACCGATGCTTATTCGGTTAGCGAACTTGCTCGTGCAATGTCTCAAAATCATGGGACTGGCAAATCCGATCGCAGCGATCGCGGAAGCCTTTTGACCGTTGTGAGATCAAGTATTATTACCAATTGGCATGACCGCAATCCCACGTAGGTGCCAATTGTTTTCAATGGTGAGGGCTGCCAGGTCCCAAATTTTGGGGTCAATCACAACCCACACCAGTCAGGAATAACCTTAGGACGTTAACATTTCCATCGGTAAGCGTTGAAAGGTCAACCGTTCATCTGTGACATCCGCAAAGAGGGTATCTCCTTCACTAAACTCGCCTCGCAGTAGCGATTTGGCAATGGGCGTTTCCATATAACGCTGTACTGCTCGACGGAGAGGTCGCGCTCCGTAAACGGGATCGTAGCCCACCTCTGCTAAGAAGTCTAAGGCTTCTTCGGAGAGTTTCAGCGAAAGATTTTGTTCTTGGAGCCGATCTTCCAGATACTTAGTTTGTAACTTGACAATTTCTCGTAGCTGATCCTTGCTCAGGGCGTGGAAGATAATCATTTCGTCGATGCGGTTGAGAAATTCAGGACGGAAGTTTTCCTGCATCGCGCTCATGACGCGATTGTACATTTCATCATACCGCGAATCATCTCCCGAGACGTCTAAGATTAGTTGCGACCCAATATTGCTGGTCATGATAATAATGGTGTTTTTGAAATCTACTACCCGTCCTTGGGCATCGGTAATCCGACCATCATCCAGAATCTGCAGCATGACGTTGAAGACTTCCGGATGAGCTTTTTCAATTTCATCAAACAAGATCACCGAGTAAGGACGACGGCGGATGGGTTCGGTGAGTTGTCCCCCTTCTTCATAACCAACATATCCCGGTGGCGCACCGATGAGACGGGAAACGGCATGTTTCTCCATAAATTCTGACATATCCACCCGGACCAAGGCATTTTCGGTATCAAATAGGTTTGCTGCTAAGGCTTTGGCTAATTCGGTTTTGCCCACGCCTGTGGGACCGAGGAAGATAAAGCTGGAAGTGGGACGGTTGGGATCGGATAAGCCAGCGCGCGATCGCTGTATGGCTTCGGCAACGGAGCGAACGGCTTCGTCTTGCCCGATGACTCGCTGATGGAGTTCGTCTTCTAAGTGCAGTAGTTTTTCTTTTTCGGAAGCCATTAACTTGCTGATGGGGATGCCGGTCCATTTGGAGATAATTTCAGCAACATCAGCTTCGGTGACTTCTTCTCGCAGCAGGGTGCGACCACTGCTTTGCATTTCTGCCAGTTTGTCTTCTGCTTGTTGACGTTGCTGTTGTAATTCGGTTAGGCGACCATAGCGCAGTTCCGCTGCCCGATTGAGGTCGTAATCCCGTTCCGCTTGTTGGATTTCCAAGTTAACTTGGTCAATGGTTTCTTTAATGCTACGGATTTGATCGATAACTTCTTTCTCGGATTGCCATTGGGCATTGAGTTCATCTTGTTCTTCTTTGAAATCAGCCAGTTCTTTTTCAAGGGTCTCCAAGCGTTCTTGGGAAGCCGTATCGTTTTCTTTTTGCAAGGATAGGCGTTCCATTTCTAATTGCAAGATTTTACGGTCAATTTCATCGAGTTCTTCGGGCTTGGAGGTAATCTCCATTTTTAGTTTCGCTGCTGCCTCATCCACTAAGTCAATGGCTTTGTCGGGCAGAAAGCGATCGCTGATGTAGCGATCGGATAATTGAGCAGCACCCACTAAGCAGCGATCGGAGATTTTAACCCCGTGATGAACTTCGTAACGTTCTTTGAGCCCCCGTAAAATAGAGATGGTATCGGTGACATCGGGTTCATCTACATAAACCCCTTGGAATCGCCGTTCTAGCGCGGCATCTTGCTCAATATTTTCACGATACTCATCAAGGGTGGTTGCCCCAATACAACGCAATTCCCCCCGGGCTAACATGGGCTTGAGTAAATTACCGGCATCCATGGTGCCTTGGGTCGCCCCAGCACCGACCACAGTATGGATTTCATCAATAAACATGATGATTTCTCCTTCCGAGTCGGTGACTTCTTTGAGAACAGCTTTCAACCGTTCTTCAAATTCACCGCGATATTTTGCCCCAGCCACCAATGCACCCATATCTAAGGCGAATACCTTGCGATCGCGCAACGCTTCGGGAACATCGCGATTAATAATCCGTTGGGCTAAGCCTTCCACAATCGCGGTTTTGCCAACACCGGGTTCACCGATTAACACGGGATTATTTTTGGTGCGACGGGATAAAATTTGGATAGTACGACGAATTTCATCATCACGGCCAATCACTGGGTCAAGTTTGCCTTCACGAGCCCATTCCGTTAAATCGCGTCCGTATTTTTGCAGCGCTTCGTATTTGCCTTCGGGATTTTGATCAGTCACTTTTTGCGAACCTCGAATATCTTTGATGATTTGTTGTAATTTCTCTTCATTAAGCCCCAATTCTTTGTAAAGGGACTTCCCAAATCGGTCATCTTGGGCTAATGCTAGAATCAGATGTTCAATTGAGATATATTCATCTTCATAGCTGGTACGATAGTTTTCAGCGCGATCGAATAGGGCATCTAAACTACGCCCAAGATAAATAGATGATCCAGCCGTATTGGAAATTTTCGGTTGTTTGGCAATAAACTGATCAACGCGATCGCGCAACTTTTGTAAATCGACGTTTGCCTTGTTAAAAACACTGCTGGCTAAGCCGTCTTGTTCCAGTAACGACTTTAATAAATGTTCGCTTTCGATTTGCTGTTGCTGGTTTTGTTTGGCAATATCAGGAAGTCGGACAATCGCTTCCCAAGCCTTTTCTGTAAACTGATTAGGATTAGTCGGTTGCATAGAGAATGACCTCCCTAACTTCGACAATGAATACGATTGAGTTTAGTAATTGTTCACTTAATAATGATCTTAGTGATTTTTCGGCACATTAGGCTGGTTGAAACCCCTACTTAGCAGGGGTGGTTTTCAACCATTTCAACCTTTAAAAGGATTAAAATAGATCGAAAACCGCGTTGATAACAAAGCGAGTTCAACGATGAAAGAATTTTTCACCAATGTGCTTCGGTATCCCCGCTATTTAATTAGTTTTAGTCTCGGGATTTTCTTTGCGCTGTTTGAGCGCATCAAACCACTCTTTAACCGTCCCGTGACTGCGACAGCAGTCATTGGGATTCTCATTAGTGGCTTTTTTATGATCTTTTTTACCCTACGAGGAATGTTAGGTTATACGACGTTATAGCAGCGATTAATTTTGAGATTGCCCTAGGTTCAGGTGCCGTTTAATAGGGCAATTTCATCACGTCAATCTCTTCCCTCACTGATTGGGAATTTTGTATCATCCATTTGAATGGATTGTAAACTTAAATGCCAAGTGCTTTCGCAGTTAAAAAGTTTACCACTAATGTCGGCTTGCTATCTTAAAATGTTGGCAGGTTCGTTTTGGATTAGGTTACAAGTCAATTTAGTAAAATAGAATACAACTGCCTAAAACCGCTTAAAAACAGTATTTCTTGTATCAGTTTGCGATTGCCCAATCAAGTAATAAATACCTAACCTATTTGCTAAAATTTTCGTTGAAATTAGATCAATTTTTTGATTCCTAGAATCAATGTATTGTTGTTAACATTTTGGGTTAGTGTATGTCACAAGATTGCTTAAAAGCGATTTTACTATTATCTTGTCCTGATCAAGTCGGATTAGTTTCTCGTATTTCTCATTTTATTTTTGAAAAAGGTGGCAATATTCTGGATTTAGATGAACATGTTGATCCCAATAACGGAAATTTTTATATCCGTATTACTTGGGATATGAGTCACTTTCAAATTCCCCAAACTGAAGTAAAAGAAGCCTTTGCCCCCATCGCTAAAGAATTAAACGCCACTTGGCAACTTCATTTTTCAAACGAAATATACAATGTTGCCATTTTTGTCTCTAAATATGATCATTGCTTACAAGAAATTTTATGGCGTTGTGAGTTAGGAGAATTTGCCATTAACATTGCCTTAATTATTTCCAACCACTCTGATCTAAAACCGTTAGCAGAGCGTTATCAAATTCCTTTTTACGTCTTTCCCATTACCAAAGAAAACAAGCTAGAACAAGAAGAGCAAGAGTTAGAACTACTAGAGAGATACAACATTGATACGATTATTTTAGCCCGCTATATGCAAATTTTGAGCCCACAATTGGTACATGCTTTTCCCAATCAAATTATTAATATTCATCATTCCTTTTTGCCTGCTTTTGTGGGTAAAAAGCCTTATAGTCAAGCCTTTGAAAGAGGGGTTAAAATTATTGGCGCAACCGCTCACTATGTTACTAAAGAATTAGATGAAGGGCCAATTATTGAGCAAGATATTACTCGGGTTTCCCATCGAGATAATTTAAAAGATTTAATTCGTAAAGGTCGAGATTTAGAGCGTTTAGTGCTGGCACGCTCCATTGCTTATCATACCGAAAACCGGATTTTACTCAATGGAAACAAAACCCTAATTTTTAATTAATTTTAATTAAGGAATACCCAACCGACTATGATGTCTGTGGGTTGGGTGCTGAACCAATTAAAGCTAAAGCAAACTTAGCTGATTTGAACGTTAACCTTGAGACGTTGAACCCTGAACAATGGCATCAATAATTTTGGTATTGGCTTTGGGAAAAGGAAAATCAGATAACTGTTCGGGCTTTACCCAACGCACCTCATCACATGCAATGGGTTCTGGTTCTCCCTCTAAATAACGACAATGATAAACATTTAAACGAACACGGAAGTGAGTATAAGCGTGATTGATAGTCATTAAATGCTTGCCCACTTCTATGTTGATCCCTAATTCTTCCGCAATTTCGCGCTGGATACAAGCTGAAACCGTTTCATTGTCTTCAATTTTTCCCCCAGGGAATTCCCACAATCCCCCTAATAATCCATCTTGCGGCCGCCGATCAATTAAAATTTGTCCTTGATCATTCCAAATCACGGCTACACCAATTTCTTTCTTAGGGAGAGGAGAAGACGCTTCACGCATAGGAATTTCTGTTTGTAAATTGTGTTGAAGTGAGTGACAATAGTCGCCCCAAGGACAGAGTAAACAACTAGGATTGTTAGTGGTACAAATGGTTGCCCCTAAATCCATTAATCCTTGATTATATTCCCGCGGATGGTTGGAATCTAATAAGGCATCAGAGACTTCCCATAACTGGTTAATTGCTTGTTTTGGTGGCGTTTGTAATCCGATTAATCGGGCTAACACCCGTTTGACATTGCCATCGAGAATCGATACGGGTTGATTAAAGGCTGCACTTAAAATGCCACCGGCAGTGGTTCGTCCAATTCCTGGTAGTTTTAAAACTTCCGATAGCTGTTGCGGGAAAACGCCATTATACTCATGAACAATTTTTTGAGCAGCCCGATGGAGATTTCTGGCTCTCGCGTAATATCCTAATCCTTCCCAAAGTTTTAGAACCGATTCTAAAGAACTATTGGCTAAGGTTTCAATGTCAGGAAATTGATTGAGCCAACGATAATAATAAGGAATCACAGTCTTAACCTGGGTTTGTTGCAGCATGATTTCCGATACCCAGATGTGATAAGGATCAGTGGTATTGCGCCAAGGTAAGTCTCGCCCTTGCGTTTGATACCATTCCCGCAGCGATCGCTGTAGGATTTGAATTGTTTTTGGATCGTCCCAAGCTGTCATTCAATACGCCCAAAAAAGTAAAGCCCGCGACAACGAGCTTGCAGACCACATCCCATAGGTTAACAAAGATTGTAAGGATTATTCTTGTTGATCAGAATCTTCTTTTGAACCGACTTGTTCTGCAGCTTGTAGCGAGCGTTCAAAGTTCATGCGCTGTTCAGCATTGCGTAAGAAGTAACCACTCATCATTGCCGAGGCAAGGAGTCGTCCTAAATGTTCTCTGGTGGTACTAATGCTAACATTGAATTGATCGGAGGGGAGTCCACCTAATAACCCAACAATATTCCGTTCCATGACTTGGAATACTTCTTGAGATTGCGGATGAGATAATTGTTCAACGACCTCAGGATTGAGAGATTGAACATATTGCCAGAGGTTATTTTGCCCTTCTCCACCACCATTTTGGAAAAATTCAGAATTTTGATGTAATTGGTTATAATTCATCATCGTCAATCCGCCTCCTATCCCATTAACGGCAACGGTTAGCGTATTGGTGAAGTTCATCTTCTACAATCTACCTTAACAATTTCTTAGCAAAACTCAGTCTGTGAAACCGTACCCTCTAACGTCGGTTCTTTCGACAATTCGCTATTTTTTTTATAAAGAAACAGCAAACCTTATGAGAGTCATTATTCAACGAGTCAAATCATCAAAAGTCGAAGTTGAGGGGAAAATTGTCGGAAAAATTGGGCGAGGCTTAAATGTATTAGTTGGCATTACCGATTCCGATACTGAAGCCGAACTGGATTGGATGGTTCGTAAATGTCTTGATTTGCGATTATTTCCAGCCGAAAATAGTAACCGTTGGGATTATTCGGTTCAGGAAATTGGGGGAGAAATTTTGGTGGTGAGTCAATTTACCCTCTATGGTGATGCCCGCAAAGGTCGTCGCCCGTCTTTTAGCCAAGCAGCATCTCCCGATGTAGCAGAATCACTGTATCATCAGTTTGTTAATAAACTGCAAGATAGTGGTTTAAAAATTGCAACTGGGGAATTTGGCGCTAATATGCAAGTTCATATTGAAAATGATGGTCCGGTAACACTATTTTTGGAACGAGAGGCTCATCAATAATCGGATGGGAGTGATCCTTGGTTAAATCCATCCGCGAAGCCAATACACGACAATGCCAATATATTCTTTTAATGCCTCAGTTGTATTTTTCAGATGCTCGACATTAGGCAAAAAATTGATAACCGTTGATTGAGGCGTTGCTTGCAATTGTTCCCAATGCTGTTGGGTGATTGTAAAATCAGTGGGGGCAGCAATAACATCAATTTCTTGTTTTTGAAAGGTTAGCATGGAGCGAGGCATATGAGAAGCGGAAGTAACTAAAAGTGACTGTTCAATGCCATTGGCTTCTAAGATTTCTTTGGTATAAACAGCATTATCATGGGTATTAAGGGCTTGCGTTTCTTCAACAATATCAGATTCGGGAACTCCCATTTTGACTAATAATTGTTTCATGTTAGTTGCCTCTGGTTGCTCTTTTCCTAACCAAGAAATTTGTCCGCCTGTAGCAATAATTAAAGGGGCTTTTTCTTGTTGATAAAGATGGGCTGCATAGAAAACGCGATCGCCTGCTTCGGTAATTTCTATTGTCTGACGAGGTGGAATGGGAGCTTGCGTTGATCCGCCTAATAAAATAATTGCTTCTGCTTGTGGTAATTCGCCATCAGGTAGATGTTGCCATTCTAATGATTGCACCAGTCGGGAACTTACCCAAGCGTTACTTGCAATGAATAATACCAGTAATGCAATTCCCATAGGGAATAGTGTAAAATAGGGGCGTTTCCAGCCAATGATTAAACCCAGTAGTAAAATAAGAGTCGCTAGCCCTAACGGATAAACCAATAACGGGAGTAATTTCGAGAAAAATAAAAACATTCTTTACTCTTTTTGGGGCAAGTCACGTAATCGTCGCGTTTGTTCTAATAATTCGTCCACATCTTCTTGAGAGAGACTTTGAACATAATTGATTTTGATTTCTTCTAACAAATCAATTAATAAGGATTGGATGGTTTCTAAAGTTTGTTTTCCTTGCATTTCATCACTTAAGACTTGAGTTAAATGAGTTGTTAATTGCTCAATCAGTTTTTCTCCTTCAGGATCCTCTTCTAAGGCAACTAAAATGCCATCATAAATGGCTTGATACAGTAAAGCAACTACCTGTTTCGTAAAGGGAGTTTCAAACCGTTCAATTCCCGGCATTTGTCGTAAATTTTTAAATGCAGGAGAGGTATCAAAAACGTTTATAAGATTATGTCGTGCTAAGGCTTCGATATCAGGGCGAATTTGTGGTAAAACTTGATAAACCATTAAATCGACTAATAGTTTAGTCAATTCCGCCACTTCATTAGTTTCATTTAAATCAAGATAATCAGATTGATCAATTTGGGATAAAAAGTTTTTTAGTTCTCCTTGTCGAATTGCATTTTGTACTTGATTGATAATTCGCACAAAAATAACTTCTGTCAAGTCTTCAGCGATACTAGCAACAAATCCTTGGGAAATTTGTTTTTTCACTGATTCGAGTTCGATTAAATCAGATTGATCCACTCGAATTGTTACTGGAATTACCCTTAACCAAGGAAAAACTGGAATAAATAAAAACACATCATACCACCGCCACATCATGCCATCAATCCAACGTAATCCGAGATGTCGGCGATGGATTAAAAATGTGCGGGTGGAAAATTCTAATCCAAAGAGAATCATAAAAGGTAAATCAAAATACCAGAATAAATCCACAAATTCTCCTGTCTCAGGATTAACTTTGCGAGAATAATTGGTGTTAACCAAGGGGGCAATTTGACGTTCAAAAAACTTAATTTCTGCTTGATAATTCCTTTCTTTTAAATACTCAACACTCCAAAATGTCTCAAATGCTTCTTCGGCTGTTTCCACTTGATCAACCCGATTTCGCATTCTCTCTTTAATTGTTTCTAGCGTATTTGTTTTATTAACGTCTTCAAAGGGATTTTCTTCAATTAAAGCTAAACTTTCTTCTCGTAACGTTGCTAATTGTTGTTGGCTAGCGGCTGATTGTAATTCTGTTGGTTCAATTTTTTGCTTGAATGTTTGAAACGTTTCTAAGTATTGTTGCGTTTTAGGATGGGGTTTAATCCCTTTGACATAATCATACCCTTGCGCAAGTAGCGGAGCTTGCTCCAAAAAAGAATCAGGAATCGCGTTATAAACTTCTTCAACATCAATAAATGGCGTATATTCGTCAAGAAAATCTGATTCTGGAATGTAGTTTAGTCCTTGAGTAAATAATCGAAACTCTCTTAAATAAAAATCACGAAACGGAATATAGGTCATATCAATGACAACTAATCCCAAATTGAAAAAAGCTAGTAATGCCATTAATTGTTCAAAACGAACAATCCATTTATTCTTTTTTTTTCTTTTTTGATTCATTTTGTTTGCACTTGGTTGATGAGCTATCATACATTAGTTCATTCTACTTTTTATTTTTATCAGTAAAATAAAGCGAATTAACTGTCGAATTTGGGAAGATTTTAAATCAAACAAGACCCCGTATTAAAGCTCTATCAATTGATATTACAAAGCAGCATTAAAAGTTTTCGTTTATTCTCTAGCAACATTTTCTTGTTGGGCTGCATTTTGAACCGCTTTTGCCACCGTTGGTACAACTTGTTCATCAAACACGGAAGGAATAATGAAATTAGCTGTCAGTTCACTAGAAGGAATTAATGACGCGATCGCGCTGGCAGCTTCTAAACACATCTGCTGGGTAATCGCAGTGGCACGACACTGTAAAGCACCACGCAAAATCCCAGGAAAAGCGAGCACATTATTAATCTGATTGGGATAATCACTACGCCCTGTGGCGCACACTGCCACC
Source organism: Halothece sp. MAG (assembly GCA_018610095.1). GTDB lineage: Bacteria > Cyanobacteriota > Cyanobacteriia > Cyanobacteriales > Rubidibacteraceae > Halothece. The sequence continues at coordinate 2,499 of JAHEOB010000209.1, read as the reverse complement.
TGTTGGGAAATTAATTCCGGTTGAATTTCTGGAATGGGATTGGACATTGCCATTATAATAGGCTCCCGTGCCATGGTGTTTACCATTTCTGGAGAGAGAATATTGGGAACACTCACCCCAATAAAAATATCTGCCTTTGGCATGGCATCAGCAAGTGATCCGGTTTGATTCACTGTAAATTCTTGTTTTTCTGGGGTTAAATCGCTTCTGTTTTGGCTAATAATGCCTTGAGAATCACACAAAATCAGATTACCAACCGTGGCTCCAGCACGGATTAATAACCGCGCGATCGCGATGCCAGCAGCCCCAGAACCATTAATGACAATTTTTACCCCTGCCAACGATTTGTTAACCAGTTTGAGAGCATTAAATATTGCCGCCGTTACCACAATGGCAGTACCATGCTGATCATCATGAAATACGGGAATCGCTAATTCTTCGCTCAAACGACGTTCAATTTCAAAGCAACGAGGGGCACTAATATCTTCCAAATTAATTCCCCCAAACACTGGGGCTAAATGCTTAACAGTAGCAATAATGGCTTCACTGTCTTGGGTATCTAAACAAATGGGAAAGGCATCAACTCCTGCAAATTGTTTAAACAACATCGCCTTCCCTTCCATAACAGGTAACGCCCCTGCAGCCCCTAAATTGCCTAACCCTAAAACGGCACTGCCATCGCTAACCACTGCAACCGTATTGCCTTTAATGGTAAACGAAAATACCTGTTCTGGATTTTGCGCGATCGCGCGGGAGATTCGCCCCACTCCTGGGGTATATGCCATGGCTAAATCTGATTGTGAGGTAACGGGAAACCGACTATTAATATGGATTTTCCCTTGGCGATGTAATTCTAGGGTGCGATCAACTACTTTCTCAATTTCCACCTTGGGCAAAGCCCGCAACGCTTCCAGAATGCTATGGGCATGCTCCTCACTGTAAGCCTCAATAATCAATTCTCGTTCCATGAAACGCTGGGTTTGTTGTTGCAACACAATATTGCCCAGACTGCCACCGGCTTGCGCGATCGCGCTAGTAATAGTTGCCAGCATTCCCACTTGATTGGGATAAGACAAAGTAATGGCTAGACTGTAACTGGCATTGGGGGTTGGTTTCACCATAATTGAAGAGAAATTACAAATTAAGGGGTTCAATCTCCTGAATGAACCAATTTTGATCTTGGCGCACTACATCATACCGTACTTTCAAGTGAGAATCATAGGATTCTTGTTCACTAAGCGTCCCATTGCGATAAAATTTTGAGATTTCATGGACATTAGCGATAATTGTTCCCTTATTAGCGGGTTCTCCCTGAGATTTTACTTGTTCAATGGTGATCTCATGCTGATATTTTTGATAGGTATTATTCCGTTGAAAAGTTTTAGCAGACTGTCGCCATTGTGATACTAAGGAAGGGACTAAAATCTCTTGTAGCGGTTCTGTATTATAGTCAGGCCCTAAGGCTTGGCCTTTGGCAGCTAACCAACGCTTAATAATGTCTTTTGCTTTTTCTTCATTGAGCTCTTGGCTTTGTTGAACCTGATTTTGATTGGGATTGGGAATATTGACAAGAGGTTGATTTACCGGTAGCGATAGGGGCTCCCCTTCGATGTTAGATGGAAACCAGTTTGACCACAACGCATTGCCCGCTCGATACAATCCCAACAACAGCAGTGCGCCCAACAAAACGCCACTAGTCCCTACCAAAACGGTAATGGGCCACCGAACTGTCGTTCTTTTTTTACGATGAGACTGGCGATGGGGCTTCCAAGAAGAGGGAGATTGCTTTTGGGGCACCGAGCGCGATCGTTGCTGCTGGGGAGCGCGAGCTGGAGGTAGGCTCTGTTCCGTTGAGGGAGTGGTTTGAATTGCCTCAGTTGAGGGGTCTTGGGGCTGAGTTGGTTCCGTTTCAAGGGTTTCTAAGGTTTGTTGCACGGATTCACTAGCAAAATAATCCTTCAACGAAGAGGAATAATAAGTTAAGTCCAAAAATTTGGGAAATAAAACGGACTGTAACCATTGTTCCACGTAGCGACATAACCCGAGCAGCCAATCAGGCTCATCCTCTTGTTGACGACCATAGGCTTGAATTTCAGCAATGGCATCTTGTTCTTGACTATATTGCAGTTTATTAATCGCTGTTTCAGTTTGTCCCAATAATAAGGCACAAATTGCTTGTTCTAAATAAACATCCGTCTGACTACCCCCTTGTTTCCGTCCTTTTTGTAACTGGGTTAACCACTGCTGCGCTTTAAGAATATAATTAGGGTTTAAATAAGCAAAGCCTCGGGCAATGGCAGCACAAGCAGCCAGATATTTTGCCACGCCTGAAGACCGTTGTGCTTGTTTGGCAAATAATTCTTCTTGTTCAGCAGCCGTTAATTTTTCTCGAATTTGCTGTAGGAAATGTAAAAATTCATCCACATTTAGCCCTGAACCATCATCAAGTTGCCCATCAATGCCGCCGCGACGTTGAAACATCCGCTCCAGCAGCTTAAT
>JAHEOB010000208.1 GCA_018610095.1 Halothece sp. MAG | reverse complement strand
GAATATGGTTTGCAACGGGGAACAACCGCTAATTCTTATTTAATTCAAGCGGAAAAAACGGCATTATTTGATCCCCCAGGTGAATCCTTTACTGACATTTTTCTTGAATCACTTCAAAAACGGATTTCTCTAGCAGAAATTGATTATTTAATTTTGGGTCATGTTAATCCCAACCGTGCGGAAACGCTCAAAGCCTTATTGCCATTAATTCCCAACGTAACCTTAGTCTGTTCTAATCCCGCAGCGATTTCCCTACAGCAACTCCTTGGGGAAAATGATGTTAATTATCGAGTAATCAAAGGGGAAGAAACGCTAGATTTAGGTAAAGGTCATTGTTTAGAATTTATTTTAACTCCCACCCCACGATGGTCAGATCAACTCTGTACTTATGATCCTAAAACGCAAATTCTGTTTACTGATAAATTATTTGGAGCGCACGTTTGTGGGGAACAGATTTTTGATGAAGGATGGCAAGTTTATCAAGAAGATCGACGTTATTATTTTGATTGTTTAATTGCCCCTCATGCCACTCAAGTAGCGACGATTTTAGAAAAATTTCAAGGGAAATCCGCTAACATTTATGCAACCGGTCACGGTCCCATTGTCCGTTATGGCTTACAGCAATTAACCAATTCTTATCAAGAATGGCTAAATCAGCAACAACAACAAACTACTAAAGTAGCACTATTATATGCCTCTGCTTATGGCAATACCACAACCATTGCTAACGCGATCGCGCGAGGGGTAACTAAAGCAGGTGTTGCCGTTGAAGCCATTAATTGTGAATTTAGTGACTCCGAAACTATTCCATCCATTATTCAAAATACCGCAGGATTTATCATCGGATCTCCGACCCTTGGCGGGCATGCCCCCACCCAAATCCAAACCGCTTTAGGAATAATTCTTTCCACAGCAGAAACCACGCAACTAGCTGGGGTTTTTGGTTCTTACGGTTGGAGTGGAGAAGCTATTGATCAATTAGAACAAAAAATTAAAGATGCTGGGTTTCGGTTTGGGTTTGAACCCATTCGCGTGAAATTTAAGCCCACCGATAGTACCTTGAAATACTGTGAAGAAGCAGGAACCGATTTTGCCCAAAAACTGAAACGGAAACAGAAACAGAAAAAACAAACGGTGCGTCAAGGAGGGAGTGATTCCCTTGCTGCTCGAACGGAACAAGCATTAGGGCGAGTTGTGGGACCCTTATGTATTGTCACTGCCCAGAAAGGAGAAGTGGCGAATGGGATGTTAGCCTCTTGGGTTTCCCAAGCCACCTTTTCACCGCCAGGGGTAACCGTTGCTGTTGCCAAAGAACGCGCGATCGAATCCTTAATGCACATCGGAGATTCGTTTGTTCTCAATATTCTCCCAGAAGGAAAGCAACTCCAGAAACACTTTATGAAAAACTTTTCCCCGGGAGAAGATCGCTTTGCCGGCATCGAAACCGAAGAGGCAGAAAACGGTTGTCTCATCATTAAACAAGCACTAGCTTACCTGGAATTGCAAGTGGAAAATCGTATGGAATGTGGCGATCATTGGTTAATTTATGGCGTCGCAAAAGCAGGAAACGTCTTAGAACCCGATAAGGTGACAGCGGTGCATCATCGTCGTTCTGGCAATCATTATTAAGATTGCTTTGCTATCAAAGGTGTGGGAGAATGGAAAAAACTAGTTAATTAAGAAGTAAGCAAGGTAAGTGAGTTGTCACATTCTAAGGAGATGGTATTTCTTACCAGTAACTCTTAGTCATTACCACTGCATCAATAGAAGCTATTAAGGTATTTTAATTTTCTATAAGGAAAATTTGTTCAGGGAATAGGCTTACGAACGTCAAATGACTTGAAATTTAAGTAAACAAGGTATTTTAAGACAATTTAAATAACAGAGACTTATGATTATTGAAGTTTGGAATCAAGAAATTACTAATATTGTTCTTATTCTTAATAGTTTAATGATCAGCTTCTGCCAGCTATTATCATTAATGATTATTTTTTTTGGGGTGGTACGGGCTTTAGTGATTTATGTTGGGAATGGGATATTTCGAGGTAAAGCCATTGATGCGTTTCAGCAAAGCCGTTTATCAATGAGTTATTCTTTCTCCCTGGGTTTAAGTTTTTTAATTGGGGCAAGTATTCTCAAAACAACCGCATCAAGTCAATGGGAAGATTTTGCGAAACTGACAGCAATTATTGCGGTCAGAACGGTTTTGAATTTACTCTTAGAACGCTCCATTAAACAGGGAAATGCTTCTACTCAACAACAAGAAGTCTCTCCCCTTTAGTATGGCGCGATTGACCCTTCGGGTCACCGCTCCCAAGGAGCGATCGCGCAGCCAAATTCAAATTATAGAAGGTGGAGTCCAACAAGATGGGATTATTCATTACTCTAGCAAATCTAAATGAATCTGGGGATCTTGGGCAACCCAACCTTGAGGAGTTTGATAACGGACTTGAAAATGCAAATGAGGTTGATCGAGATTAGGTTGTCCACTGGTTCCAACCGTACCAATCGTTTCTCCTGCTTCTACTCTTTGTTCTTGTTCTACCGCAATTGTGTCAAGATGACCGTAACGAGTTTGTATTCCGTCCTCATGAACAATAATAACTAAATTGCCATAACGGGGATGTTGTTCGGCAAACGTCACGATTCCCTCTTCCGCTGCCAAAACGGATGTTCCCACCTCAGCGATTAAATCAATGCCATTGTGGAGACGACGTTGTTCCCGAGATGAACCTTGGTACCAACCATAATCCTGTCCCACCGGTGCTGACTCTGGAAGGGGATAATGGCTGAGTCCACGATAATTATACACCTCATTAGACTCTTGACGATTCCAAGTTACCCCAGGAATAAATACCACATTCGGTTGTCTCGTACAACCATTGAGTTCAAATAAAACATCCGCCCGAACGCCATAATTAGCCTCTAAATCTTCCCAAGTCGTACCTTCTGGTACTTCCACTCGCACCCCATTAAACGGGGGAATTAAAATTTCAGCTCCTACAGGGATCGTATTTTGCTGTAAACTAGGATTTAAGCGAATTAAGGTTTCTGGTAAAAGGCCATAACTTTCTGCAATCCTGTCAATACTTTCTCCCGATTTTATTTCATGCCGTTCCATGCGAGAAAGAATCGGAGGTGGACAACTACTCTCATCAGACATAAACTGAGCTGAGACTGAAGCGGAAAACCACGATCCCATTAACAAAAACGTGGCAAGTGTTAGCGTCTTTTTGATCAACAAGATAACAATCCTAATTCTATTATCGTGAGGTTAGCAAGCCCACACCATAATCTCAGATTTGGTGTGGAAGCATATCACTTTGCTTTGATACTTATCTTATCCCGGTGGCCATTCCATGGAACGACCGCCTAATAGGTGCAGATGCAGGTGATCAACGGTTTGACCCCCCTGCGCACCATTATTAATCACTACCCGATAGCCATTATCTAAGCCTTCTTGGGCTGCCACTTTTTTCACAATGAGTAACAAATGCCCTAGCAACTGTTGATCCGCATCTTCGGCAGAAGCCAAGCGTGGAATGGTTTTTTTGGGAATGACTAAGATATGAGTTGGGGCTTGGGGATTAATGTCTCGAAACGCGAGAGCGCGATCGTCCTCATAGACGATATCAGCAGAAATTTCGCGGTTAATAATTTTGGTGAAAACCGTATCACTCATAGGGTCACTGATCTAAATTAACAATCACTCTGTTATCTTCTCGTAATAGGGTAAACACAGACAACACGTTTAATAGAAGATAGCCAATCAAGGATCATAGCTGCTTAGGATGAAACGCCAACATCACTATTGATCTGTTTTCCATGAATCTGGCATCATCCATTGCTTGAGACAATGCAGTTTTGATTATTCCTGTTGTTGGTTTTGGTTGAGCAAAGAATTAATAAAGTAATTCAGGTTTGTTACTTGATCAGATACTTGATAATCGAACTCCATAATATAAGAACAATCATGACAATAATAGAGATTTGACCAAAGATTAATTTTTTGATTAAACTTGATTAGTTTATTGAGCGTCGAAATGGCTCTTGTTTTTCTGATAAAATTATAATAGTCTCTAAAGATTAATAAGATAATTATACCTACTATCAATAACAAGAAAAACCAAGAAAACAATAGCAAAACTAGCAAAACGAAACTAAGGAATATCCCTTTGTTTATCATCTTTTGCTTATGAGTTTTAATTTGTTTATTCTTTTGAGCTTTTAAGTGTTCTAATTCTTCTTGATCGAGATAAATCGTTAAGCCCGATTGATTCACTTCTTTAAGAAGATTAGGTGGAATCTCTAATTGAGTTAATTGTTGAGCTAATTGAGATTGTGAGTAAATTTTCTCACCTTGAATTAAAAGTTCACGAATCCTGGGAACTTTACCGGGTGGATTGTCATAGATGACTTCGGTTTGCGATTCCACCATTTCTGGCACGCTTTGCAGATTAGATGAAGCACAATGAAGACAATTGGCATCGACCATAGGATTAATCAAGATTGAGTTGCCAACTATATAACATAAAAAAAATAATTAATCAAGTTATTAAGGACTAAAATTTTGTAAAAGACAACTTAACTGTCGCTTCACTCAATTGCTTGCAAATTTTGCTCTGAATTCAATCATTAATTACTTGACTCATTCCACTCACAGTATTGGTAAAACATTCTAGAATATAGTTATTTAGACTTATCAAACTTCCTTTGAGGAAAATACATGCTTGCCAGAATTTGGAGTGCAGCCATTGTTGGGATTGATGCCATTAAAGTGGGTGCAGAAGTGGATGTTTCAGGCGGACTTCCTGGAATTGTCGTGGTGGGATTGCCTGATACAGCGGTTCAAGAATCACGAGAACGAGTCAAAGCTGCCCTGAAAAATTCGGGATTTGCTTTCCCGATGCGGAAAATTGTGATTAATTTGACGCCTGCTGATTTACGTAAAGAAGGGCCGAGTTTTGATTTAGCCATTAGTATTGGCATTTTGGCTGCCTCCGAACAGGTGAATCCTAGTTTATTAGGAGATTATTTATTGTTGGGAGAAGTTTCTCTTGATGGAAGTTTACGGGCAATTGCTGGGGTATTACCGATTGCAGCAACCGCCAAAAAAATGGGTATGACAGGCATCATCCTTCCTGCTGATAATGCCCAAGAAGCAGCGGTGGTAGAGGGGTTAGCAGTTTATGGATTCAATCATTTATTGGAAGTTGTGCAGTTTCTCAATCACCCAGACAAGTATCAACCGGTATCATTCGATGGGAAAGCACAGTTGGCGAACCAATCACTAAACAGTCTTGATTTACAAGATATCAAAGGACAAGCCCATGCTCGTCGGGCCCTGGAAATTGCTGCCTCAGGGGGACATAATTTAATTTTCATTGGACCCCCTGGCAGTGGCAAAACCATGCTTGCCAAACGTTTACCCAGTATTTTACCGCCTTTATCCTTTGCAGAAGCATTGGAGGTATCTCAAATTTATTCCGTTGCCGGATTTTTGAAAAATCGCGGGTCATTGGTGACACAAAGACCGTTTCGTAGCCCTCATCATTCGGCATCAGGTCCGGCATTAGTAGGAGGAGGGAGTTTTCCTCGCCCTGGAGAAATTTCCCTTGCCCACCACGGTATTCTTTATTTAGATGAACTAACTGAGTTTCGGCGTAATGTCTTGGAGTTTCTCCGTCAGCCGCTTGAAGATGGTTATGTCACGGTTTCTCGAACCCGTCAGTCGGTGATTTTTCCTGCAGGATTTACTCTGATTGCTAGTACCAACCCCTGTCCTTGTGGTTATTATGGTGATCCCATTCAGACTTGTACTTGTTCCCCTTATGTTCGACAAAAGTATTGGGCCAAATTATCAGGTCCGTTGATGGATCGCATTGATTTACAAGTAACGGTGAATCGTCTCCAACCAGAAGAAATGACACAACAAGGAACTGGGGAAGCGTCTGTAACGGTTCGAGATCGGGTAATGCTGGCTCGCGATCGCGCCTCTGTTCGTTTTCAGGATGAAGCTAAAATCAGCAATAATGCCCAAATGCAAAGTCAGCAGCTACGGAATCATTGTCAATTAGATGACACCAGTCGCAGTTTGTTAGAAAATGCTATTCGGAAGTTAGGACTCTCGGCAAGGGCCATGGATCGGATTTTGAAAGTGGCACGAACCATCGCGGATTTGGCGGAACAAGACATGATCCAACCCGCTCATGTCGCAGAGGCGATTCAATATCGGGCGCTCGATCGCGCTTAACCTCAGATGCTTATTCATGATGGATTTTATGTCTATTGCGTTAACACTGGGAATTTTGATTCTTGCTTTAATTTGCTTTGCCATCGAGTGGTTTCCGGTGGATTTTGTTGCCCTGACGGTTGCCATCCTACTGATGGTGTGTGGTCTCGTCACTCCAGAAGAAGGGGTTTCTGGCTTTAGCAACCCTGCAACAATTACAGTAATGGCAATGTTTATTCTCAGTGCTGGCATTTCTCGCACTGGGGCGATTCAAATGATTGGTGATTGGTTACTGAAATGGGGAGGGAAAACCACTCACCAACAAATCTTTGTGATGGGATCAATTGTGGGGCCGATTAGTGCGTTTATTAATAATAGTGCGGTTGTTCCGATTTTTCTCCCCTTAGTCGAAGACTGGTGTAAAAAGCGCAAAATTCCAGTTTCAAAATTGTTAATGCCACTCTCCTATGCTTCCATTTTAGGCGGAACCATTACCTTAATTGGCACCTCCACCAATTTGTTAGCTAGTAGTATTTCCCAACAATTAGGTTATGGAGCATTTAATCTATTTCAATTTACCGAGGCTGGCATTATTAAATTTCTCATGGGATTAATTTATATTAGTTTTGCTTCGGCATGGCTATTACCCAATCGCAATCCCACGAATAATGGCGGGTATGCCCAAAACTATCAATTAAATGATTATGTCAGTGAATTAGTTATTTCGCCGCGCTCCAATTTAATTAAAGAAACGCTTCGTTCCAGTGAAATTCAGCGTCAATTTGATATTGATGTTTTAGAAATTATCCGTGATGGCGTTCACTTTTCCCAACCCTTAGCAGATAAAGTTTTAGCGGCAGGTGATATTTTATTAGTCCGAGGTTCCAAGGAAGAATTATTACAAATTCGCGATGAAAGAGGGTTAGATATTCTACCTGATCTGAAATTTCAGGATGAAAATATTACTTCTCAATTAACCGACAATGAAGAAGGGATTGCTGAAATTTTAATTTTATCCAACTCCCGATTAGTGGGATCGACGCTTAAGGATTTACGGTTTCGACAACGGTATAATTCAACTGTGCTTGCCATTCGTCGTGGGGAAGAAATTTTGCGCGATCGCTTAGGAAAAATTCCCCTTCGATTTGGGGATTTATTATTAGTTCAAGGTCCGAAAGAAAGTTTATCAGGCTTTCAAACGACACGAGAATTATTAGTCATTGAACAAAGCAGTCGTGAAGGGCTACGAGAAAATAAAGCCCCCATCGCGATCGCGATTATTTTAGGTGTTGTTCTTCTAGCGGCTTTAGAGATTTTTCCGATTTTAGTCAGTTCCCTATTGGGTGTGGTTTTAATGGTATTAACAGGTTGTTTAAAGCCAGGAGAAATTTATGGGGCAATTCGCTGGGATGTCATCTTTCTGTTAGCAGGATTAATTCCCATGGGCATTGCCATGGAAAAATCAGGAACAACGGACTGGTTAGCCGATCAAATTATGCTTGTGGGGGAAAATTTTTCAGGGTTTTGGGTATTAATCTTTTTCTATTTTGTGACAACATTGCTCACAGAAATTTTATCCAATAATGCCTCGGTCATTTTAATGATTCCCCTTGCTGCCAACGTAGCAGAATCATTAGGTTTAAATCCCTTGGCAATTATGTTTACCGTAACGTTTGCAGCTTCAAATAGCTTTATGACACCCATTGGCTATCAAACCAATACCATTGTTTATAGCCCTGGAGGATATCGCTTCCGTGACTTTACTCGTTTTGGGGCTCCACTCACGTTAATTCAAGGCATTATTACCCCTTTTCTTATTATGTGGTTTTATGGCTTAGACGGATAATTGGGGAGTAACTTTGACCCCATATTCACTTTCAAATATTACTTTTTTATCTTCCAAGTTCCATAATTCTAAACCACAGTTATCATTGGGATCGGCTGGTACTAATTCCAGATTTAGTTCTTTTTGATCGGGATCATAATGACAATAAACTTCATTGATGGCACCAATTCGTCGCCGATCAAGTGCCACAGCCAGTCGTAAAATTGCACTGACTTCACTGACTAATTTACGAGCAGTTTTATCAGGAAGGCTCTGATAAGTATCATGTTTTTTCTTGGGTTTACTCTTGCGATGATATCGAGCAATATTGGCAATAATTTCGATTTCATTTTCGTTAAACCCTAATAATTCGGCATGACGAATTAAATAGTAAGAATGTTTATGATGGGCAGAATGGCTAATATAAACGCCACAGTTATGGAGAATAGCAGCAACCCACAGTAATTCCCGTTCTGCGGTTCCCCAATGGTGTAAGACGCCTTGCGTTTGATCGAAAATACTGAGGGCAAAATTGGCAACCCGATGACTATAATCGAGATTTACCTGATATTTCTGAGCAATTTTGAGTACGCTACGCTCGCGCACGGAACTTTGATACCGTAAGCGATTTTCAATAAAGCCGTGAGTCAGCATCCAATCCACAATTAATCCCTCTCGCAGGGCTCGCTCACAAATGGTAATTTTCTCCACCTCTAGCATTTTCATGGTTTCTAATACAATCATTGCCCCCGGTAGAATAATTTCCGCTCGTCGGGAAGACATCCCCGGTAAATCGGCTCGTTTTTTGACGTCTAACGAAGCCAATAATTCCACTATCTCCTCCAAATCCTCAGTGGTAAAGCTATATCCTTGGAGCGGATTGGGATTACTATTGAATTTCTCTTTAGCGTGAATTGTTGCTAGACATTCAATGGTTCCCGAGGTTCCCACTAAATTAAGCGGTTCCTGTGAAGATAAATGAGATTGAATTTCTTCTACTGGCCGTTCCATGCGCCCGCGAATATAAGCGCGTAGCCATTGTAATTCTTGCTTACTAATGGGATCGGTGGTGATATATTCCTGAGCCAAACGCACTGCCCCCACTTTGGTACTATTTAAACATTGCGGTTCTTGACCATTCCCTAAAATTAATTCGGTGGAACCGCCACCAACATCAATAACAACATGGGGCTGTTCCTGAAATTCCATTGCTGATAGAACGCCTAAATAAATCCGTCGGGCTTCTTCTTGCCCAGAAATGAGGTTAATGGTTAACCCCAATTGCTCGCGCACCGTTTTGATAAATTCGCTACCGTTGGGGGCTTCCCTTACCGCACTGGTGGCAACGGCAATGGTTTGTTCCACATTAAAACTACGGGCTAATTCTTGACCTCGTTTAAGTGTTGCGAATGCCCGTTCCATAGCATCTTCGGTTAAAAAGCCTGTTTCAGGATCGCGATCGCCCAATCGAACTGTATCCTTTTCTCGGGCAACAATATTAAACGTTGGCAATGAAGGATCAATATTGGCAATCACCATGTGAATGGAGTTGGTGCCAATATCAATGGCAGCGATAAATCGCTCCTTTTGCAAAGAGCCATTCTGGGTATGGAGAGTTTCCGTTTGAATGGGAGAAGTTGTTTTAACCATGATCTTCAATTCCTCGTTACACTCCAATGGTGTATTATCTCATTATGAATGGGGACAAGGCTTACTCATTACTTGCTATAACTTAGAAGAGAAACGGTTGATCCAGCAAATTTAATCGATTATGGTGCAACAATCTCAACAACAATCAACTTGGCAAGCGATTATTCGACTCTTACGTTGGGATCGCCCCACAGGGCGATTAATCCTGATGATTCCTGCTTTGTGGGGGGTCTTTTTAGCAGCGAGAGGGATGCCACCCCTACCGTTAGTCACCATTATTATCATAGGAAGTTTTGTCACCTCGGCAGCAGGTTGTGTGGTGAATGATCTCTGGGATCGCGATATTGATCCGCAAGTGGAACGCACTCGCACTCGCCCCCTTGCTTCCCGAGAGTTATCCGTTCAGGTGGGCATTGTGGTTGCCATCGCTGCCTTTGTTTGTGCAGCAGGATTAGCCTTTTATCTCAATGGAGTAAGCTTTTTCTTATCCGCCTTAGCCGTTCCAGTCATTATTGTTTATCCCCTTGCAAAACGATTTTTTCCCATTCCCCAATTCGTTTTATCCATTGCTTGGGGATTTGCTGTACTGATCAGTTGGACTGCCATTACTTGTCATAACACGGAACAATCCCCTTGGAATTTAGCAAATTGCATCGGAACTGAGGCTTGGTTATTATGGGGTGCAACGGTTCTATGGACGTTAGGATTTGACACGATTTATGCCATGGCCGATCGCGAAGATGATCGTCGCATTGGCGTACACTCCAGTGCCTTATTTTTCGGCAAATATACCCCAGAAGCGGTGGCTGTCTTTTTTACCGGAACTGCAACTGCATTTGCACTGTTAGGCCTTCAAACCCAACTAGCATTCACATTTTGGCTAACTTGGATTGTGGCTGTTTGCGGTTGGGCTTGGCAGTATTACCGTCTGCGGCAACCTGAAATTGAGCCCACATTATATGGTCAAATGTTCCGTGAAAATGTGGGGCTGGGTTTTATTTTACTGGCAGGAATGATTAGTGGATCATTGTTATCATGACCGCATTATGGGGCATGGGTGCAAGGGGAATTAACGCCTCTCTCCTATGCTCTATTCTTTTTTCGGAGATAATAACATGATCATATTGCGACCTTCTCGCTTGGGAGATTGTTGAATTTCGGCACTATCTTTTAAGTCTTCAGCCATGCGTTCCAATAATTCTCGGGCGAGTTCGGTGTGTTGAATTTCTCGTCCACGAAAATTAATCGTCGCTTTGACTTTATCTCCACCTTTCAGGAAGCGTCGAGCTTGATTGATGCGCACATCATAATCATGCTCATCAATCTTGTAGCGCATTTTTACTTCCTTAATTTCCGCGTTGTGTTGTTTCTTTTTTGCTTCCTTAGCACGACGTTCTTGTTCGTACTTATACTTGCCATAATCCATGATTCGGCAAACCGGCGGGTCTGCCTTATCACTGACAAGCACTAAATCCAGTTCCTTTTCTTCGGCAATTTGTTGACCTTCTTCGGGCGTGAGAATACCAAGTTGTTCTCCTTCTGTATCAATCACCCGAACTTTCGGATAACGAATGTTGTCGTTAATTTGGGGAAGCTGACGATTGCGTTTTTTACTTTTCACAGGCGTTTATTGAAGTATCGGCTACGCTTTAATTAAGTCTTACAATAAAATAATTCCCTTGCCATTGTAATCATTCTATTGCAATCTTTGCCAATGATTAAAAATTTAGTAACATAATCAATTCCATCATGCTTGAGTTAGGAAAACAACGAGATTGGGTTTGGCGTGGTTGGCAAATCCGCTATACTTACTTGCGACCCCAAAAAGAGGGTTGTCAGAACAATCCCCCCTTATTGTTATTACATGGCTTTGGGGCTTCCATTGCTTATTGGCAGCATAATTTGCCAGTTCTCAGTGAAACTTATACGGTATATGCCCTTGATTTACTCGGTTTTGGAGCATCTCGCAAAGCATACACTCGTTATGGTATAGACATTTGGGCACAGCAAGTGTATCAATTTTGGCAAACCTTTATTAATACCCCCACCATCCTGATCGGTAATTCCTTGGGATCGCTATTGAGTGTGATTCTTGCAGGACAGTACCCTGAGATGGTAAAGGGACTAATTTTAATTAATTTAGCTGATGTTCAGCAAGGATCGCAACGACACCCCAAACCCATTCAAATCTTGTTCAATGGTTTTCAGAATTTGTTAACCGCCCCTTGGTTGATTCGCGGTTTGTTTCCCATTGCCCGATCGCGCTGGCTGATTCGACAATTAGGGGTTAAAGGGGCTTATCCCATGGTGACTTCTCGCCGCCAACAGGAAGTGTTAGTGGATCGGTTTGGTGATCCCACCTATGATGAATTTGCCAGTGATGCCTTTGTTGCCCTTGCCCAATCCCAAACCACTCAGTTAACACCAACTGCTAAGGAAATTTTACCGAGATTAGCAATTCCTATTTTGTTACTGTGGGGAGAGCGCGATGGGATTCTTCCTCCCAAATTGGCTGAGAAGTTTGTTAATCTCAACTCGAATCTAGAATTGGTGAAATTTGCTCAAGCAGGTCATTGTCTCCATGATGAATGTCCCGAGCAATTTCATGAGGTAATTTTGCCTTGGTTAGATGCGGTTTCTTCAGGGAAAATGGTCACACGCCCTTGAATAAAAATTGCGGTTTCAGTTACATTTAATTGCTCTAAAGAGACGTTTGAGCCCAAATCAAATTCCACAGAGGAGGGGAATTTTTGACAATCGAAGCCTTCCACTTGAATGGGAGAAATCAATAACTTTTGGGGGCTTTTAAGAGTAACTTCTGCTTGAATGAAAATTGGGGAAGGAGTAGCGGTTAACCTTTGTCCCTTTAAGATAATTTGTTGTTGATCCAGGATCATTTCTTGCCATTTTAAATCAGGGATGACATCGCTTTTTAAAAGTTGGGAAAGAAAATCTTTGAGTCCTGATTGTAGAAGTGATGAGTTTAGAGAGGCAGCAAGATGAGCTTGGGTCATACGAACTTTTCCAAATAAGGGAACGGGATTTAAAAGGGTTAAAGGTTGCCCTTGGAATAATTGCATGACATTAACCCGAATATTTTCTGCTGTCAGAGCAACTTGATCAAAATGTAGCCCATGATACTTGGCAAAGTGACTTTTTAAAACAAGACTGGGAATGATGCCACCCATTAATTCGCGATCGCTGCTAGCAATTTCAAGCTGTAATCCTTCCACAGCATCCAATTGGGAATGAAGCCAAACCTCTAGAGCAGGCTCCAAAATTTTTGTTAGCAGCTGACTATTTTTGAACTTCATCATAATTGAATTAAAATTTAAAATGGTCAAACGGGTTTGTTTATGGAACGAGTCCAAAAAATTCTCTCACAATGCGGAATTGCATCACGTCGTCGAGCAGAAAAAATGATGCTGGCGGGACGAGTGAAAGTCAATGGTCAAACAGCCCAATTAGGTCAAAAAATTGATTTCCAGCGCGATCGCGTTACCGTTGATGGCAAACTCATTACCGAAAACCATCGCCCAAAGGAGCTTTATATTTTAGTTAACAAACCCCGTGGCGTGGTGTCCACTTGTTGGGATCCCCAAAAACGACCGACCTTATTAGATTTAATGCCCCCTTCTCTGCAACAAGGACAAGGATTGCATCCTGTTGGGCGATTGGATTTTCATTCCACTGGCGCAATCCTATTAACTAATAATGGCGAGTTAACCCTTCATCTGACCCATCCGCGCTATCATCTGCCAAAAACATATCAAGTTTGGGTGAAACATCATCCCCCAGAGTCGGTTTTAAACCAATGGCGTCAGGGAATTGTTCTCGATGGCAAAACCACCTTACCTGCGCAAGTTGAACTCATGAAACGTTACCGCAACCGAACTTTACTCCAAATTGTGTTGTGGGAAGGTAGAAATCGTCAAATTAGACGCATTGCTGAAAAATTGGGGTTTCCCGTGATTGCGCTTCATCGTAGTGCCATTGGTGACATTCAATTGCGTTGTCAAAGTGGAGATTATCGTTTTCTGACCCATCAAGAAATTCATTATCTCAAACAAACCATTCAGCCATAATCACCTTATCACTATGATATTTACTGCAAACCAACACCCCTCCCAAATGAGTTCTCAACCAACACAACAAGAAAAACTGCAAGAAATTGGGTCTAAAATTCGTCAAGTGCGAGAAACGCAGGGGGTTAGCATTGAGGAAGTAGCCAAACAAACTCGAATTCAGGCTCGATTACTGATTGCCATTGAACAAGGACAATTAGAGGAACTTCCCGAACCGGTTTATATACGGGGCTTAATGAAACGATTTGCCGATGCTATTGGTTTAGATGGGGCAAAATACGCCCAAGAGTTTTCTACTGCTGCCAATTCCAACACGGTTAATCCCTCTTGGCAAAAAGCGCCCACCACCCAATTACGTCCCCTACACTTGTATTTCATCTATTTGCTGCTGGTGGTACTATCCATCTGGGGTTTATCCCTAATTATTGATCAAAGACTGGCTCCCAAGGAATCCCAAGAGAGTCACAACTCCCAACCTCAGACAACGCATAATCCTTTACAAAAGGAAGTTGCTAATGTGCAGTCTTCCCAGAATTCTGCTGTGAAAATTAAGGTGTCGATTGAAAATGATACGTGGTTACAAGTCATCAGTGATGGCGAACAAGTTTATGAGGGAGAACTCTCAGCAGGAGAAAATCGCACTTGGACAGCTCAAGAAGAATTAACGCTACATACCAAAGATACAGGGGGTCTCATTGTGGAATACCATCAACAGCAGTCAGCAAAATTTGAGAAGGGTAGCGATTTATCAACCATTACTTATTCTCCTGTGAATTAGCTTGAGCTAGAGCTGAGCCATCTGCTGATTCTAAGACAAACCCGGCATCTTGGATCATTTGCCAATCTTGTTGAGCGGATTGTCCTTCGGTAGTGAGATAATCAGCGACAAAGATGGAATTGGCAGGATATAAGCCAAACGGTTGCATGGAGCGTAAATGAACTTCTCGTCCCCCTGCAATCCGAATTTCTCGCTCAGGTAACAGGAATCGATAGAGGCAAAGAACACGCAAGCAAAATTGCGGGGTTAAAGACGGAGGTTCACTGTCTCCTAAAGGCGTTCCGGGAATGGGAATTAGGAAGTTAACAGGAATACTGGTAATATCTAACTCTCGGAGACTGAGAGCCAGATCAATCACATCGTCATGGGATTCTCCCATACCAATAATTCCTCCGGAACAAGTGGTCATTCCCGCTTGTTTGACATGATCAACGGTGGTAACGCGATCGCTGAAGGTATGGGTGGAACAAATTTTCGGGTGATAATTTTGGGAGGTATTTAAATTATGATTAACCCGATCCACTCCTGCTGTTGCTAACCGTTGTGCTTGTTGATCATCCAGTAACCCCACACAAGCACAGACTTTGAGATCATATTGGGCTTTAACCGTTTCCACTGCTTCACAAAGGCGATTTAATAAGGACTCAGTGGGGCTACGGCCCGAGGTCACTAAACAAAATGTTCCCGCTTTTAATTCCGCCGCTTGAGAGGCAGCATTGATGATTTCTTCTTTCGCTAATAAGGGATATTTCTCAATTTTAGCAGTGGAAATTTTCGACTGGGAACAATAATGACAATCTTCGGCGCATAAACCACTTTGAGCATTTAATAAAAAGTGTAAACGGACTCGATTGCCCCAGTAATGATGGCGAACTTTATAAGCTGCTGCTAATTGCCAGAGTAATTCCTCATTGGGGGCAGTTAAAACGCTATGAGCTTCCTCACGGGTCAGGCAATCTCCAGCTAAGGCTTTATCGGCTAGCGTATTCCAATCGATATTAATCATTCCGCATTTTAGTGATCACGTCAGATTAGCTTACGATCCCATCTGGGCTAATGTCCAATCTGGGCGTAAATGTTTCGCTTGACGAAGATAGGGATGAACAATTTCCCAGTGGGGATTGGCAGTATTAACATGGATTAAAAAGCGAATACAGCGTGGTAAACTTCCCTCGACGTGCATTTGCTGCACATCCAGTAGTGCCACATTATCCCAATTGGGACGTTCTCTTGCCACACTCGCGGGAAAAATGGCATCTAAATCACGAGTTGTGGTAAAGATAGCACTAATAATCTCGTTAGGGTCGAGGTGATTTCGTGCTTCTAGTTCGTCGAGCAGTTCCGTAACCGCTTCTCGAATGGCTTCTGCTGTATTCGCAGATGCTGTTGTGGCTCCACGAATGGCTCGCACTTTCCACTCCACCACGAAGTTTCCTCCCTTTTTTAACTCAGTCATTCATTGTCAACCGTTTCTTAGGGGCGATAGAGCCATAACGGTTGCCCATTAGTTGCTAGTTCAAATTCTAGCCAATCTCTTGCTCTTTTCCAGGTAAGATTTGTATCAATTTCATTATTCCCTGGTAAAAATCGTTTAATGGGGGATTTTTTCTCGCCAAAGGTAACACATTCGGTTTTGTCGGGGTTTAAATCAGCCAATTCTGCTGCCCAACGCCGAGCTTGTTCTTCGGTTCCCAAATCATCGACGACTCCTAACGCTTTTGCCTGTTCTCCTGTAAAAATACGTCCATCCGCAAAGCCATGAACCGTATCAATGCTGAGATTACGGGCTTGGGCAACAGTTTCCACAAATTGGTTATAGCTGGTATCAATCAGTGCTTGCAAGATTTGCTTTTCCTCGTCAGTGAGTTCTCGATCAAAGGAAAGAATATCTTTATAAGGACCTGATTTGACCACTTGGAAAGAAACACCAATTTTGTCGAGAAGTCGCTCTAAATTGTTTCCTCTGACAATAACGCCGATGCTGCCTGTGATGGTGCCGGGATTGGCGACAATTTTTTCTGCCCCCATTCCCACATAAACCCCGCCAGAAGCAGAAATATTACCAAAACTGGCAACTACTTTTAGCTTACTTTGCAGGTGCTTTAGGGCGGTGTAAATTTCTTGGGAATCCCCGACGGTTCCCCCTGGGGAGTCAATCCGAACCAGTAGGGCTCTCCATTTTTGTTCCTCAATGGTTTTCAGGGCTTTGAGGACTCGCTGACGCGTTTCTGACGCGATCGCGCCTGTAATTTCCACCCGAGCAATTTTTTTTCCTCGTCGCTTACCAATTAACCAAACCATAGATTTTTTTACGGCAATATTGTCTCGATTGTAACCTAAGGCTTAAGCACCAAACTGATTTGCGATCCCCAATTTTAACGTCACTTGTCTTAACAAAACTATACAATAATAAATAGTCGTTATTCTTTGCTTGGAATATGGAATGGAAACTCAATCAACCACGGGTTTGGGTGCTACCGTTTGTTGTGATCGCCCCGTTTTTTCTGTGGGGCACAGCCATGGTTGCTATGAAAGGGGTGATGGTTGATACTACCCCACTGTTTTTGGGAGGAATGCGCTTATTACCCGCAGGCATGTTAGT
>JAHEOB010000207.1 GCA_018610095.1 Halothece sp. MAG | reverse complement strand
TCTAAGCGGTGGGCAACGGCATCCATAATTCGTTGATTCGCCTGGTGCAACAGCAGCCAATTCAATTGTTCTGCGGTTAAGTTCGCTCGAAATAGTGCCTTAAAAATCACCTCAGGGACTTTTTCCACCGCAAAACGATACACATCTTTGCCTTTCATGGTGACAGGTTGATAATGGCCCTTAGCCACTTTCACTCCGTCCATAAGCGATTGGGACTGTCCCTGATGAGATAAATTTAGGGTATGATTGAGGGTGCCATCACTACACAGTTCAAACCCTAATAACCCATCGTTATCAGCAGAGGTGGCTTCTATTACTACCGCCCCTGCCCCATCCCCAAATAAGACACAGGTGCTGCGATCGGACCAATCCACCCAACGAGATAATAAATCAGCCCCAACTAATAAGACTTTTTGATAAGTTCCCGTGTAAATAAACTGGGCAGCATTCACTAAGCCAAACACAAACCCAGAACAAGCAGCGGTTAAATCAAAAGCCACTGCATTGCTTGCCCCCACTGCTGTTTGCACACTGACGGCACTACCAAACAGATCATCAGGGGTGGAGGTGGCTAAAATGACTAAATCAAGCTCTCTGGGATCAACTTGCGCCATGTCAAGGGCATTTTGAGCAGCCTTAGTTGCAATCTCTACCAAGGATTCCTCTGGGGAAGCAACACAGCGTTCTTTAATCCCAGTGCGAGTAGTAATCCACTCATCGGAGGTTTCCACAATGTGAGTTAAATCCTCATTGCTTAACCGAGTTGACGGGGCTGCTGAGCCACTGCCTGTAATGGCAATTCCTGCTGAATACAATCCGTTGCTCATGCTTCTCCTTCTACCGGGATTGATCCCTGACCGTTGAATCTACTTCCATACTCATTTTCCCCAAATTATAGGAACGAAGACGGGTCAATACTTGCTGATCCACCGCCTCTTTCGATAACCGAATGGCGTTGTAAATCGATGGGGCTTGGGAACTACCATGGCTAATGACACAAATGCCACCAACCCCCAGTAATAAGCCACCTCCATGTTCGGCATGATCCACCCGTTGCTTAATGCGTTTTAAGTTGGGCTTGAGAATGGCACTTCCAATCTGACCATGTAATCCTTGAGGGAGTTCTTCTTTCAAAATATTGAGTAATACCTCACCAATGGCTTCTGCAAATTTGAGAACGACATTGCCGACAAAGCCATCACAAACAATGACATCAAACTCTCCTGATAAGACATCCCGTCCTTCTGCATTCCCCACAAAAGGGATTTGCGAATTATCACTCAGTAATTGATAAGCGCGAATAGCAACTTCATTGCCTTTGGAAGGCTCTTCCCCAATATTGAGTAAGCCCACTTTGGGGTCAGTGTTTCCCAAAACATACTTGGTATAAACGGTCCCCATTAAACCAAATTGTTCCAGATATTTGGCACGACTATCGACAATTGCCCCAGCATCAAGGATGAGGACTGATTTTCCTGCAATCAAAGTCGGCAAAATTGCCCCAATAGCAGGGCGATCGATGCCCTCTAAACGGCCCAGTCGTAACAGTGCTGCTGCCATGGCAGCCCCAGAATGACCGGCAGAAACCACTGCTTCTGCTTGCTCACTTTTGACTAAATCCATGGCAACATTAATAGAGGCTTTTCGCTTGCGTTTAAGTGCTGCCATTGGTTCTTCATCCATAGAGATGACTCCTTCTGAAGGAACCACCTCAATATGGCTAGAACTACTTGAGCGGTCTAAGTGGGATTGGATTTGCTCGGGGTCTCCCACCAGAGCAACATCTACATCAAGCTCTTCGGTGGCTCGAATAGCTCCTGTAATAATTTCGCCGGGGGCATAGTCGCCACCCATAGCGTCAACTGCAATTTTTGCGCGAGTCGATCCCATAAATCAAATTAGTAGAAGTCTTAAAGATTTTAACAAACCCGGTTTGGGCTCAATTGCAAAGGAATACTTAAATTTTAAGTTAAAAACCATTTACGATGTCTCCTTAAGATAGATTACAGGTTGTTGGAACAACTGACTAGTAGGATAAAAGGTTCAAATTGATGCTGGATTTGATAGGGTTGAGTTTTTTAATTGAAGGGTTACCGTTCTGGGGAGAACCTGATCTAAAGCCCATGAAAACCTTAGCTTGGGAAGAGTTGGCATTATTTTCGTTTGATTATACGTCACCTTCAGGGGTGGAAACTCAGCTACAAACCTATTTACAACGATTATCTGATGGGGGAAGTTCCCGTGACTCCCATGGCGTTTGGTTGGCTTCAGAGTGGCAAATGTTAGCCCAGCATCAAGGGAAAATTCCCCAGTCGGCTGCTTCCTTAACTAAACTTGCTACTAGTTTAGCTGCTTTGGAAACTTACGGGGCGGATTATCAATTTGAGACGGTTGTTAAGAAAACAGGGGCGGTGAAAAATGGTGTTCTTCAAGGAGATTTAATTATTGAGGGAGGCGGTGATCCCTTTTTTATTTGGGAAGAAGCGATCGCGCTAGGTAATACGCTTAATGACGCTGGGATTAAACAGGTAAAAGGGGATTTAATTGTCACTGGGGACTTTTTTATGAATTATAAGCGCGATCGGGCAACTTCGGCGAAATTACTGGCACAGGCGTTACATCACCAACAATGGTCCAGTGCTGTTGAAAAACAATATCAAAAACTCCCACCCGATACGCCACGCCCAGCCGTAGAAATTTCAGGAAAAGTGCGTCAACAATCTAACGCAGCGGGAGAAACAATCATTCGTCATCACTCCCTTCCCCTCAAAGAACTTTTGCATCGGATGAATATTTATAGTAATAATCAAATGGCGGAATTAATTGCGCGATCGCTGGGTGGCATTGAGCGTGTAATGGAAATTGTCACTACCACCACTGAGATTCCCCCCAACGAAATCCAACTGATTAACGCCTCAGGATTGGGAAGAGAAAATCGCCTCTCCCCCCGTGCTGTGTTCAAACTGTTAGCGGCAATTGAGGAACACTTTCCCGCCAACGGCGTAGCAGCTATTCTTCCTAGGGGTGGGATGGAAACTGGAACCGTGCGCGATCGCGCGATTCCCAATGGCATTCCGGTAAAAACCGGGACTTTAAATAAGGTTAGTAGTTTAGCTGGTGCGATCCCGACCAAAAACCATGGCAAAATCTACTTTGTCATTATGAATCAAAATGGCAATGTTGAAACCTTTCGACAGCAACAGGAAGCATTGTTACAAGAATTAGCACAACAGTGGAAAATTTCCTCTCTCAGTCAGGAAGACACCCTACGAGTCGGTAATCCAGAACGAATTAATATAATTGCGCCCCTTTAAAGTCAGCTAATTGATGAGCGTTGGCTGCTTCACCACACATCCGTGGCGTGGGGAATAATTTTCCGGGATTAGCTAACCCTTTGGGATTAAATGCTTCCCGAACATACTGCATGGTTTCAATATCAGTATCACTAAACATCTGATTCATATAGCAATTTTTATCGGCACCAATGCCATGTTCCCCAGATAAACTTCCGCCTGCTTCCACACAGCGTTGCAAAATCCGTCCGCCAATTTCTTCTACGGTTTCTAACGCCCCTTGTTCGGATTCGTCATATAAAATCAAGGGATGTAAATTGCCATCGCCAGCATGAAACACATTGGCAATGCGATAGCCATATTCTTCACTAATAGCTTCAATATCCCGTAACACTTCTGCTAGTTTGGTTCGCGGAATAACCCCATCTTGCACAAAATAATCAGGACTTAAATGCCCTGCAGCAGCAAAGGCAGCTTTGCGCCCTTTCCAAAACTTGGCTTGTTTTTCAGGATCTTTAGCAATGGTAGTGTTCCGTGCCCCACAGTCGCGACACAATTGGGCAGTGCGTTCACTATTATGATTCACTTCCACCTCTAAGCCATCTAATTCCACTAATAAAATCGCCCCTGCATCACGGGGATAACAGCCAGCGCCCACTACATCTTCCACAGCATTAATGCTGAGATTATCCATCATTTCCATTCCAGCAGGGATAATGCCATCTCCAATAATCGCTGACACCGCATTTCCTGCTTCTTCAATGGTTTCAAAATCTGCCAATAATACCGCCACTGATTCTGGCCGTTTTAAAATGCTGAGAGTAATTTCAGTAGCAATGCCTAACGTGCCCTCAGACCCCACAAAGACACCTGTCAGATCATATCCCGGCATTTCCGGAACAGTTCCCCCAATTTCCATAATTTCCCCCTCTGGCGTGACAATTTTCAGTCCTAACACATGATTGGTAGTCACTCCATACTTTAAGCAATGCACGCCCCCAGAATTTTCCGCAACATTGCCACCAATGGAACAAATAACCTGACTTGAGGGATCAGGAGCATAGTAAACTCCTTTTCCACTAACCGCTTGCGTTACCCAATTATTAACCACTCC
>JAHEOB010000206.1 GCA_018610095.1 Halothece sp. MAG | reverse complement strand
GGAGAAGACGCTGGGTGTAATTGTAGCGAGCCAGATTCAATTCCTGTTCTTTGTTGCCAATAAAGTTCTCCCCGTGCCACTTGACGCAGAGCATTGAGTAATTCTGGCACCGGAGTCCCTTTATTAACATAACCTTCCACCCCTAATCGTCGCAGCGATCGCAGCTGTTTGGAATCGGTAACTGAGGTAAGAACTAATAGGGGAAGATTGGGATATCTTTGTTTTAAAGTTTGACAAAACCCAATGCTTTCACTGCTGGTTCGATCCGGTTCTAATTGAATGTCAATTACCACTAAATTCAGGCGATTCGTCAAATCCGGGAGTTGATTTTCAGCTTCCTCCCTCCCTTGGGCTTCACCAATAATGTCAAAATCCGTTTCCGCAGTGAGGACACTTTTAAGCCCTTCTAAAAACACTTGATCACCATCAATTAGGAAAATTTGAATAACGCGATCGCTCACCACAAAATAACGAACCTGAACCGATTAAGTCGCAAAAATTCTAACATGATTAGACAGTACTAACGATTAGCAGAAAGCATTGACGCTTAGCTAATTTGGATAATTAAAGCTAAGCGTAACGCCAAATTATTAGGAATCGGGTTGTAATTGCGAGACTTGTTGTCGCCAACTTTGAGGGGAGTTTACTTCTTCATCGGTTTTCGACACTTCAAAGGTTTTATGCGCTGCGTCTGGCGTGTTAAGTAGTTCCAAACACAACGAGGCAATGGTATCCCGACTGACTTGCCCTTTAAGCGTATCACCCTGATCAAACCTTAATCCTTGAGATTCAGTTTCTTCGGTTAAGGCACAAGGGCGAATAATGGTATAGCGTAAGCCACTGTTGCGAATACAATTTTCCCCTGCTAATTTCCAATCTAAAATGCCCCCTAATTGGTCATTCATTTGTACCGCTGGCGGTTCTTGACTCAAATCCAAATCGGATCGGCTGGGGCGAGTCACTCCGGCAGAACTAATCATAATCAATTGGGGGGTTTTTGCGCCACCGTAGGCTTGAATTTGTTCTATTTCTAAGCGAAATGCCCCCGGTTGGAAATAAGGATTGAGTTCCTTATTATATTCAAATTTACTCAACATTAATTGCATGGAATAGATTTGCGATTCATTTATAGGCGGAGCATCCTCAACAAGTTTTGCCCGAAACACGGGTTTTAATTGCGAAAAAGGAACATACACATCAATCCAACTATCTTTTTGGGTATCAAAGGAATAAGCATACCCAATGCCATCCCAGCGCGTATCAAAACGGAGAAAGAATTTGTAACGATTGCCATCGCCTTTAACCCGTAAATAAATGCCTTCGTATCCTGATAAATTCAAGGGCGGATCAAAATTGCGAGTGCGAATCGAGGCAAATCCACCATTATTTTCCGTGGAAACATTGCCAGAAAATACGCCCTTATTCTCTTCAATGGAAAAGCCACTGGCACTAACGCCTCCCATGACAACATCATCTAAGGCTCCCCAAATCGCTTTGGTATCGTCACTAGCTTGACGAAAATCAAAAATCGGTTGATAAGAGGCATCTTTGATATAGTTAGAGGCAAGTTGCACTAAGTTATTAATGCCTTTATATTCCACCGCTTCTGGGGTAGATTCCGCGACTTCTGGTTCATAATATGTCACTCCTTGATAATATTTTTGTCGATCGGGCGTATCTCCCTCAACCGGTTCAATGCGAGTGCCAGTACAGCAAATCATGGCAGTCACATCATCCATAAGTTCTGGTTTTAAACTGTCAGCAATGGTGATGTCGCCTTCATAAAATTCCAAATCCTCCCCTAAAATGGAACGGGCGCGTTCAATACTCCGCACAAGGGCACGAACCGGATAATTTTGTTGTTGTAATCGCTTCACCACACGCTTGCCAACTCCGCCGGTGGCACCAGCGACTAAAATGGTTCCCGTACGAGGAGTGACAGTGGGATTAACGGTTGCAGTTTGATTGCCTAAAATCATGGGTTTGACTCCCGGCAGCTTGCTTAAAAACGGAATCACATCAAAGTAAGTTAACGTTTGAACAAAACGCCTAAGATTCCAGTTTGTTTGTTGACTCATGGGTTTTGGGTTTAACTTGCTTTTTTGATAGTGTACTGTAGTCAGATAGCTAGTTAGAAGTGTGCTAGAGTAAAAACAGAATCCTGTAACAGTCATGGTAGAAGAGTCAACTGACACCCCAGAAATGAAATATGGGGAGCGGGAAATTGAAGAGGGAGAATTAATTACCTTTCCGAATCCTCGTCCCGGACGACGGTATAATGTGAATATTACGCTTCCTGAATTTACTTGTAAGTGCCCCTTTTCTGGTTATCCTGATTTCGCTACGATTAAAATCAACTATATCCCTGATCAATCGGTGGTTGAATTAAAAGCAATGAAACTCTACATTAATCGTTATCGTGATCGCTACATTTCTCATGAAGAAGCGGTAAACCAAATATTGGATGATTTTGTTGCTGCTTGTAACCCCCTTGAAGTAACTGTTACTGGCGATTTTGCACCACGAGGAAATGTTCATACTGTGATTGAAGTTCATCATCAGCAACCCCGTGTTTAAGTTGATTAAGGCAAAGCTAATTTCTCATTTAACTTAATAAAGCTTTACCAAATAAACGCTCAAACATCGGTAATATAAGAAAATTAACAATAGATTTATTAAGAGTTTTCACCTTATTGTAATTTATATTACATAATAAAAGGGGATAAGAAGATATATGACCCTTTATTTAAAGGAAAATTAACAAACTTATGATCATAAGCTCTCTATGAACCAATTGAGGAAAACCGTAGTGAATCCATCCAACAATCCAAATTTAGAGATGCTACAGCTTAATGTACAGCTAAATTTATTAGAGCGAGCGATTAATGCTAGCAGTAATGGAATTATTATTACTGACGCTTGCCAAAAGGATAACCCCATTATTTATGTGAATCAGGCATTTGAACAGTTAACCGGTTATTCCTTGAATGAAGTAGCGGGTTACAATTGTCGTTTTTTGCAGGGAAATAATTCTCAGCAGCGGGAGATTGCCAAGATTAGACGAGCAATTAAACAAGGAAAAGAGTGTTATAGTATCTTGAAAAATTACCGCAAGGATGGGACTGAATTCTGGAATGAACTCTATATTTCTCCTGTTCGCAATGCCCAAGGGGAAATTACCAATTTCATCGGCGTACAAACGGATATAACCGAGCGTAAGCAAGCAGAAGAAGCCCTTGCTCAAAGTGAGAAGCAATTTCGACTTGTTTTTGAAAAAGCGCCCATTGGAATGGCATTGGTGGGAGTCGATGGCAACTTTTTAAAAGTTAATGATGCCTTATGTGAAACCTTAGGGTATTCTAAAGAGGAATTATTAGCGCGATCGCTGCTTTCTTTCACTGATCCCAAAGATGCCGAGGAAATTCGTCTCCTCTATCAACAATGTTTGCAAGGGGAAATTCAGAGTTTCGAGGTAGAAAAACAATATCGACGCAAAGATAACCGTCAAATTTATGTTCTCCTCAAGGGAGTGTTAGTGCGTGATGAAAATAATGTTCCCCTACACTATATTGTCCAAATGTTGGATTTAAGCTGTCAGTTTTATCAGGAAACTGAACCATTAATGTTCGTGGAAAGTGATCAGGTTGATGACTGTCAAAACTTACCCAATTACGTGCATTGTGATGGCTTAACTGGTTTACGCAGTCGGCTCGTTTTTGAAAAACATCTGGAACAGAGCTTGCTACAATCTTATAACTGTGCTGTTTTGTTTCTGGATTTAGATCGCTTTAAAGTAATCAATGAAAGTCTAGGGCATAAAATTGGCGATCAATTACTCATTAAAATCGCCTCTCGACTCAAAAACTGTTTACAGGAGAATGATTTAATTACTCGTTCTGGTGGGGATGAATATGCAATTTTGGTCACTGAGATTCACAGTGAACAGGAAGCTATTGCCATTGCAGAAACGTTTCAGAATACCCTGTCTCAACCCTTTACCATGAATACGCCAGAAGGGGAAATTAGCACTAGTTATCAATTCCTAACAACCTCGATTGGCATTGCCCTTGCTGGAGAAAATAATACAATAGGGCATCAATTATTACAGGATGCCGAAATTGCACTGGGACAAGCAAAACAGGAAGGCAAAGGGACCATTAAGGTTTTTGATCAGAGTCTTCGTAACAGCGTCTTACGCAAAGCCCGTTTAGAAACCGATCTCAGACAAGCGATTTCTAAAAATCAACTTTATCTCAAGTATCAACCGATTATTGACCTTACAACGGGTCAATTAAGTGGTTTTGAAGCATTAGTCCGTTGGGAACATCCTGAATTGGGTTTGGTTTCTCCTGGGGAATTTATTCCCATTGCAGAAGACACAGGATTCGTGGTTCCCCTTGGCTATTGGGTGTTATTCCAAGCCTGTCAGCAACTCCAAGAATGGCAACAACGCTTCCCAGAATACCCAGAATTAACTATGGGGGTGAATCTGTCTGCCGTGCAAGTGAAAGACTTGAAATTAGTGGAACAAGTGGAACAGATTTTACAGGAAACAGGATTAGCCGGTCATCATCTGAAGTTAGAGTTAACGGAAACGGTTTTAATTGAAAATCTAGATTTAGCGATTCAGCAACTAGAAGCATTAAAAGCCCACAAGATTAAACTCAGTATTGATGATTTTGGAACCGGATACGCCTCATTAAGTTATTTACAACGGTTTCCAGTGGATGTGCTCAAAATTGACCGTTCTTTTATTTCTGCCATGACGCCTGATAATCACAATATTAAAATTGTCCAAGGGGTTATTTCCTTAGCCCATGCCTTAGAAATGGAAGTGGTCGGAGAAGGGATCGAAACCGATTATCAACGGCGACAGTTAAATGCCCTCGGTTGTAAACAGGGGCAAGGCTATTGGTTTGCAAAACCTTTAAATGCCACCGAAGCCACTCAGTTTATTAAGGAAAATTTGGGTCACTAAAGCAGGGAGTCCCAAAAATCAGCAATGGCATATCCTAGTTCTGCTAACATTTCACGGAACAAGGGCAGACTTAATCCAATAACATTACTGTGACACCCTTCAATTTTATCCACAAATACCCCCCCGCGACCTTCTAGGGCAAATGCCCCAGCACAGTTAAGGGGTTCTCCTGTTGCTACATAGTTAGTAATCGCGCGATCGCTGATGGAAGCAAAATAGACACTGGTTACCCCATAGCGAATTAAGGATTGATTTTGTCGCTGATCAATGAGGACATGCCCTGTATATAGCTCTCCCTTTTTGCCACGCATGGTTTGCCAGCGCGCGATCGCGATGGTTTCATTGTCAGGTTTCCCGTGAATTTCGCCATTAACTGCCAATACGGAGTCACAAGCTAAAATTAGACAATCCTGATATTGTTTCGCGACAAGGTCGGCTTTACAACGGGCTAGTTCTGTCACTAACTCACTGGGATCAGCCAGTTGTACTTGTGATTCATCAAATCCACTTTTGCAAACTTCAGGCTCAATCCCGGCACGGCGGAGTAGTTGCAACCGCGCAGGGGAGGCAGACGCAAGGACTAATTGCATCATTGTTAATTTAATACACTTCAAACGAATTTGCAATCGCCTTAAACCGTTCTGAAAGACTATCCCAACGATGTTGTGGCGTAGAAACATTCAGGGTAAATAGTTTTCCCCGACTGACAGCAACACTTGCCAAATCATGGCGTTGTTGATTATTGGGAAACGTCACTTGATACTCTAGCTGATAATAAGTTTTGCCGTCTTTTTGTGATTGTTCTGCTCGTAATAATTGTGCCTGACGATCTGAATTAGGAGGTGCAATCGTTTGTTTTAGCCGTTGCCCCACATCTGACGGTGTTCCTAGATCAGTTAATTTTTTCCCTTCTCCCACTTCATTAATGACAACACTGACATTTTCGCTGCGTTCAACAATATCACGAAAAACGACATCTACCCCAGCATTATTATCTTCAACTTCGATTTCTTGCCAACCATTGGGATAAACAAACTCATATCCCTCAAGGGCATTGGTGTAGCTTTGTAACCCACTAGTGGCATTATTACACCCAAGCAGGGTAATACTTAACGCAAAAACAACGAAAGCTAAGATCGGTCTCAACATAAATTATTTTTTTAACGAATTTCCCACGGTTCCTATCTTACTATTACTGTTCGTTGCGACAGGTTTCTAACATACGCCGATCATTTTTACTAATTTCGTTGAGAGGATGATAACCGTGGATATCAAAGGGAAGTTCTAATTCATTTTGTTGACTTGCGATGGAAGAAAAGCTCAAGCTAAGTTCATAACTGTAAGTGGTTTCCTTATAAGGATGATCCACCGTCATTTCTAAGTTTTCCCCTGCAATTGTTCCCTGAAAACAACTGAAAGAAGAATGGGGCATATAAATCACCCCCACTAAGGGGTCTTCATTCATATCTAAAAGAATATATTCATTTCCAATTTGGTAAGGTTGCGGGGATTCACCATACAAATAGATGCCCTTGGGTAAGGTTGTGGGAGAATATTCCTGACTCCTAGCTTGTTTCTTTGACTGATTAGACTCTGCCCGAAGGGGAGTTAGGGGCAATGTCATTAAGGTTAATACCATCAACATGGCAACGAAAAAAGGTGAGATTTGAAATGCGGGATAAACAAACGCCATCATCATGAATGAGATACTCCCTTGGAAAAATAAATGTCAGCTTCATGGGGTCTATTATCTAGCTTAATGGCTATATCAGGGATTGCGCATCAAAAAGTGACACTTCGTTAGATTTCACAAAAAAAACAAGGGGACACATTCCCCTTGCTTGTTATGTCATTGTGATGACTGCTTTAACTGGCTGCAATATATTCCTGTACGCCCGTACGACGTCGCCGTAGTTTCGCAAGGGCTTGATGTTCTAGCTGACGGACGCGTTCTCGGCTTAAGTTTAGCTTTTTCCCCACTTTTGCCAAGGAGAGTTCGTTACCATCTTCTAATCCAAAACGGAGTGACAGTACTTCCCGTTGTTGCGGGGTTAAGTCCGACAGCATGGTGTCAATATCTTGACGCATGGACTCTTGGGTCAGATAGGTCTCAGGAGAGTTTTCATCATCTTCTAGTAATTCTGATAACTCCGTATCCTGATTATCTCCCACTCGCACATCGAGGGAAATGGGTTGACGGGCAATGCTGAGATATTCCCGAATTTGGGAAGGTTCTAAGCCCAATTCTTCCGCAATTTCGGTAGGAGTGGCATTACGTCCTAATTTCTGGGCAAGTTCCCGTTGAACTTTCTTGATTTTGTTGAGCTTTTCTGTAATATGAATGGGCAGACGAATGGCACGGGCTTGCTGCGCGATCGCGCGAGTAATTGCCTGACGAATCCACCAATAAGCGTAAGTGGAGAATTTATACCCTCGGGTGGGGTCAAATTTCTCTACCCCGCGTTCTAACCCTAAGGTTCCTTCTTGGATCAAATCCAAAAACTCCATGTTACGCTTTTGGTATTTCTTCGCGATCGCGACCACCAAACGGAGGTTCGCTTCGATCATTTTCCGTTTGGCGCGATTGCCCTCTCGCATCGCTTTTTGCAGTTCAGCTACCGTAATGTCTGCTTTTTCAGCCCATTCTTCGTCAGTAGCTTCCCGTCCCAGTTCTTCTTCTAGTTCTTCTTTTTGTTCCAGTAGCCCCATCATTTTCTGCACTTGCTTACCCAGAACAATTTCTTGTTCATGGGTCAATAGGGGGACACGACCTATCTCATGGAGATAGGTTCGCACCATGTCTGCAGAGAAGATTGGCTTATCGTTGTTTTGGTCTAGTTTTGCAGTGGGCATCTGTAATCGTCAGTGACTCCGTTGATAAGCTATATTTTTGGTGAGTTGGATGACTCTCAGGGAATGGTTTCCTCTAGTAGCCTAAGGTATCTGTAAGGAATGAACGTTACATCCTGCTGGTGACAGATTCAATCGTTATGCGTTTAGGGGGAAATCCTAATCACTCCCATCTGGTAGTGGGGACGACTTATAAACTAAGACTGTTCCCAGAGGGTTAGGTGTTAAATGAAGTGGTTATGACTTCACTTAATATCCTAACGTATCATTGACTTCAAATGGTAATCAGGATCATGGGGGTTACCGAACACAACTTCCATCAATCAGTATTTGTTATTTTCTCATCGATTTTAAACTTAAATTGTAACAATTTTCCAGCAAAAATCAAGGTGTCGCTGAAAAAAAACATGGGATTAGAATAATAAAGCAACGCCGAGGGTGGTTAACAGGGTACTGCTAAGAATCATCAGGGGGATAATGATTGCCGCCAATGATTCTGAGACATTCAACAACTGGCTACAGCCCCCATATAGCAGTAAGATGGTGTGGGAAATACTAAAAATGGCAAAAATGACTAGTAAAACGTCAGGCAGCAGATTAGAAAACAAGATCAGAATTGCCAGCGGAAGGATGGCACTACTGCCTAAAAATAAATCGATGCTCCAATCACGGTCATACGCTAATAGATAACGAATGAGTAAACTCACTAAGGCAATGGCGAGGGTGGGCATTAAACCGACGATGATTAAAGGCAAGATGCTCTCTGCTGCAATTTCTCTATAAGATAAGACGCCCATAACCATTGCCCAATCACCGAAAGCGAGTAATACCACCGACACCAAAATTGTCATCTGTTTGTTAAATTGACTATAAGTGGTTAAAATGCCTCGCACGGGATCACTCAACAGTTGGAGAAAAACGGTAATGCCTGCCTGAACAATTAAGGGAATTTGACCCAAGCTATTTCTCAGCAAGGCTACAAGGGAGAGATAAGCATGGAACACCCCTTGTCCATATCTTGATCCCTTTAACGCGCCTAACGTGACTTGGTAGTGTAACCAACTATACTGACTCAGGGTATTGAGCCCCAAGCGATATCCTCGCTCATCCCCTTGTTGGCGACAAATTTGGGTGTAGGTTTGCCAATCAGCAATTGCTTGAGCGCGGTAACCGAGATCGTAATGGGTAAACCCTCGATAATAATAAGACGGGGCAAATTCTGGCTTGAACCCAATGGCTTTGCTGTAGGCTCGCAAGGCGGAGTCAATATAGCCTAAACGGTAACGGGCTCGTCCTCGAAAATAATACGCGATCGCGTTGTGGGGTTGGATTTTTAAAATTTGTTGGCAATCTTTGAGGATTTCGACTTCGCGACCCAACTGCAGATAGGCTTCGCAGCGTTTTAGATAGGCTTCAATAAAATAAGGGTGAAAGCGGATGGCTTCTGAAAGAGCAATCACAGCCCCCCAGTAATCTTGAGAATAAATTTTATCCACTCCTCGAACATAATGGATTTGGGGGTTCTTTGGGCTGGGATCGTTATTAATTTGCGTCCCTTGAGGTTGCGGATTGCGAAGACGATCATATTGTTGTCGTTTCTGGTGATCGCTTAAGACTTCGTATGCTTCCCGTAACAAGCGAAAACGTTCAGCAGCATTGGCATCATTGGGGTTTAAGTCGGGATGACAATCACGGGCTAGTTGACGGAAGGCTTGTTTGATCTCTTGGAAGGTAGCGTTCTCTGAGACACGAAGAATTTTATAGTAATCCTGATGTTTTTCCATCTGCGTCAGATAACCAGAACTCGCTCTACAGTAGTTGGGGAGTATGTCACGATTTCGCGATCGCGCAAACAGCAATCACGGTGATTCCTGCTCGCTGTAAGGTTTGTTGGGCTGCTTTTATAGTTGTGCCTGTTGTATAAATATCATCTAATAAAATAACGGGTTGATGCAATTTTAATTGTTTTCCGATGCTAAAGGCATGGCTCATTTGCTGGGCTCGTTGTTGGAGAGATAAAGGAAAGAGGGGATCAGTGGCTTTAATTCGTTGTAATCCGTTTGGCTGTAAGGGAAATCCTGTTACCTGACAAAAGTAACGTGCGATTAAAGTGGCTTGGTTATATCCTCGTTGTTGCTGTCGTTGAGGATGCAGGGGAATGGGAATCACGATAGGATGGCGTGAGCGCGGAAATAGGGAAGCCTGTAACCAAGTTTGGGCTAACCGTTCTCCCAAGGGTTGGGCAAGTTGCCATTGCTTTTCGTATTTAAGTTGCGCGATCGCGCGTTTTAGCAATCCACTATAGCTGCCCCAAACCAACAGAGGAACTTGATCTTTTCCTTGCAAGTGGGGATGGGCTAGTTGACACTCATGCAGTTGCCGTTCACAGTGAGGACAAATGACAGTTTTGGCACTGCGTCCACATAAGGGGCAAGGGGGGTGCAAAAATAGGGACAGAAATTGGTCCAGAAGGTGATCAAAAGCAATCACAACGCCTCATTAAAGAAGGAATAAGGTTAACAACACCAGTAGTAGCGCGATCGCGTAGAAGGCTGCCACAATTTGAGTTTCTGACCAACCACTTAATTCTAAATGATGATGGAGGGGTGACATTTTGAAAAGTCGTTTCCCCACTCCTGTTTCATCTTTGGTTGCCTTATAATAAAGCACTTGGGCAATGACAGATAGCGATTCTGCAAAGAAAATGCCACTGATGAGAAAAAGGGGAAATAATTGTTCGCTTGTGATGCCCACGGCAGCTAACGCGCCTCCTAAGGCTAGTGATCCGGTATCCCCCATAAAGACTCTGGCAGGATGATGATTGTGAAAAACAAATCCTAAACAAGCCCCACTCATTCCCGCACAAAACAAGGTTAATTCCGGATGGGTTGCTTGAACCACCATGGCTAATCCTAAAAACGCGATCGCGCAAGTTCCACCAGCTAATCCATCCACCCCATCGGTTAAGTTAGTGGCATTACTTTCTGCAGCAAAAACAAATACGGCTAATGGCCAAAATAATCCTGCTAAGGGCAGTACCATTCCCAATGGCAAATCAATCGTGGTGATATTATCAGGTTGGGCTTCCAGGCCTAACCAGACACAAAACGCGATCGCGCTCAACAGTTGTAATCCTAATTTTACCCGAGGCGGGATACCGTGATTATTTTTTTTCACTAAAATTTGCCAGTCATCGACGAACCCAATCAAGGCATAACTAAGCGTTATCAATGACACAGCTAATACCTCTGGATGGAAATCGGAGGCAATCAGGGGAATCACCAGCGCAATGGGAATAAACGTAATTCCTCCCATGGTGGGCGTTCCTGCTTTTTTAAAATGGGTTTGAGGCCCATCGTCACGGATAAATTGTCCTGCCTTGAGACGTTGTAGCATGGGAATCACCGCAAATCCCATGGCTGCAGTTCCCAAAAAAGCAATAAGCAAAGGGAGAAATACGCTAGCGTTACGATTGGCGCCATAATCAAAGCTGAAACTGCCGCCAAGTACAAGCATTGTCAAAGCAATCAATAATCCTTTTCCTGAAGGAATGAGTTCCTGCCAAGATGGTTTTGTTGGTATCACGTCCTTACCGAAATTCTTTCTTGTTTAGCAAAGGAGCGAGAATCTAACGACGACAACTCGCATATTCGTTTGCAGCCTACGACAGTGCAGGGTCACTCGTCAATTGTTGGTATTGTTTCCCTCAAGTAGCTGTCACAAATTCCTTTTTCACCCCCTGCTGATTACAAGAAAATAGACTCAGATCGTGCAAACTATAGGAGGGCGTGGATTGAGTTATTTAACGCTAGTGCAGCGAGATTCAACTCGATTATTTATTATTTTAGCGGCAGGGTCATTAATCACCATGACTGGGGGCGTGGTTACCCCGATTTTACCGCAAGTAATTGAGGAACTTGATTTTGATCGCGCTTTAGCGGGAAATTTAGTCAGTATTCATGCTTTAACGATTGCCCTATTTAGTCCTATCTTAGGATTAGTCGCCGATAAAGTGAGTCCGACACGGGTTTTAGTGTCCTCATTGCTTTTATATGGTATTTTTGGAACGGCAGGAGCTTTGATCAGCAATTTTTGGGGCTTATTGGCAACCCGTGCTTTATTAGGGGTAACCAGTGGGGGCATTGCTGCGGGCGTTGTCGGTTTATTAGGGAAACGCTACGATAATCAAACCCGTGCCCAAGCCATTGCTTATGCCACTGCAACTTTAACGATTAGTGGGATTATTTTTCCGTTAGTAGGGGGCGCGATCGGTTCAATTCATTGGCGATATGCGTTTTTAACCTATGCCATTGCCTTTCCCCTCGCAATATTAGCCATCATAGCCTTTCCTGAAATGAGATATGAAGGGAAACAAGTAGAACAGGGGGTTTCCGCAGAACTCATTCAATTTTTATGGAAGCGTAGCACAATGGAATTACTCTTATTGGTCGCAACCACTGCCGCCATTATGTATTCGGTGGTCATTTATGCCCCATTATACCTTCAACAAACTTTGGGATTGGGAACCGCTCAAAATGGCATTTTACTGGCAACTCGTGCTTTAGGGGCAGCCTTTATTTCTGCTTTTGGCAGTCAAAGCAAACGATTATCTCCCGAAGGCGCGATCGCGCTAGGGTTTGGCTTGATGGGATTAACGTTATTTACCATTCCCCTCCTTAAGAATTTTTTCTTGCTACTGATCTCAGCATTGGTGTTTGGTGTTGGTTTTGGCTTAGTGCTTCCCAACCTCTATAGCCGACTGTCAAATCTCTCTCCAAGCAAAGTTCGTTCTAGTGTTCTTGCAGTGGGAATTGGCACAAGTTTTTTAGGACAGTTTTTATCCCCCGTTTTTTTCGGCCCCATCTTAGCAGAAATCGGCTTAATTGGGGTATTTAATACCGCATCCGTTTGCGCTTTACTGGCAGGATTTTTCCTGTTGTATCGGATGCCCCGGTAGGGGATATTAGGCTAAGATTGATTTAGTAAGAACTTACAACTAATCCGAAGCACCTTTAGTTGAAAGCCAGAGTGAAAGAGGATAAAAACGTGGTTGCAACACCAGAACGCCAACAACAAACCAGTCAAGATGCCCCAACTGATAACAACCGCGATCGCGTTGCGGTCTTATTAATGGGTTATGGTGAAGTAGAAAGTTATGAAGACTTTGCCAATTATAATGAACAAGCCCTCCATTTATTAACAGCTAAATTTGCCCCCGTACCGACTTGGATGTACCCCGCGATCGCGAAATTATTAGCGCTGTTTGATTTTCATGAATGGGGTCATCAACATAATAATTTTATCTCCCCTCATAATAAAATTTTTGAAGCACAACGGGCAGGAATTGAACAACAATTACAGCAACAATGGGGAGAACAAGTTGCTGTTTTTAAGGCGTTTAATTTCTGTGAACCCTATTTACCCCATCAAGTTTTAGCAGAGATTAAACAGCAAGGTTTCAATAAATTATTAATCTATCCCTTGCTAGTAGTTGACTCCATTTTTACCAGTGGTATTGCTGTTGAACAGGTTAACAAAGCCCTCCAGCACTTGAATGAGGGGGAACCACAATGGTTAACGGGAATGCGTTATATTCCCTCTTTTTATAACCAACCTGACTATATTGATTTAATGGCAAGGTTGGTGGAAGAAAAAATCCAAAATGAGTTAGCGGATGCCTATCTTCCCTCAGAAATTGGCATTGTTTTAATGAATCACGGCTGCCCTCATAAAGCCCGAGGATTTACATCTGGAATTATGGAAAGTGAGGCACTTTATGAAAGTGTGCGTAAGAAATTAATTAATCGCTATCCGCTAATTTCTGTGGGGTGGTTAAATCATGATACGCCTTTAATTGAATGGACCCAACCCAATGCAGATTTAGCGGCTGAAAATCTCATTGAATTGGGGGCAAAAGCGGTAGTAATGATGCCCATTGGCTTTGCCACGGAAAATCATGAAACGATCTTGGATGTTGATCATATTATTCACGATGTTCAACGCAAGCATCAGGACGTAAAATTTGTTCAAATGGCTTGTGTTAATGATCATCCCGAGTTTTTGAAAATGGCAGCCAATTGGGCAAGTGAACAAATCGAAGACCTCTTTTCTGAAACTGCAATGGTGGTCAATCCCCAATTAGCGAGCGAAAAAGCAGCCCACTCCCAGGAACATAATGGGCATCACCATCATCACTAAATTACTAAATTACCCCCTTGGATTGCTCCCATGGGGGTTAAAAACAGAAAAATAAAACTTAGCCATTCCTTAACCAAGTTTGCCAAAATTTATGATATCTTATAAGAGTGGCTAATTTGACTTCCTCGATAACCAAGAGAACTTGACAATAAGTCACTTTTTGGCGGTGAGTTACATCGTTTCAACCTGTGGACTAGATAACGCCGACGTTACTTAGGAAACCGTCCTAGACAAAGAAGCAGGAAGTGGACATCAGACAAAGTTAGGCTTCTAGAAAACGTGGCTAGGTTTGTATAAGTTCCTCATAACCGATTATTCATTGCGAATCCCAATGAGACTTCCTCGAAAATTGTAGCTAACTCCCTCTAATTCTAGGGTGGTGCCAATTTTGAGGTTATTACCCCCTAAGACAAACCCATCATCCGTTTCTCGTGCTTTGCCAGCAAGGGTAATGAGCCAGTTTGTTTTATATTGTTCCACTTGCCTGGGATCTTTCTCAACTTTAACTGAACCATCAGGTTGCGGAACATAAATGCTTTTAGGCATTAATTCCACTGAGTCAATCTCGACTTCCCCATGAGGTTGATTACGAATAAGTAATTTCGTGGTGGAATTTTTTTTCATGTTTTGTTTAAGGGTTTGCGGATTACTCACTCTCAAACCTTCGACTAACATATCCATTTTAACTGCTTGTTTCCCACCCACTTGGGCAACAGAACCTGATGTTCCTGGGACAATAAAAATCCCAATCACAACCATTAAAATAACTAAGGCTGCCCCTAAGTCAATCACGCTAATTTTACCAAACAGTCGTCCTTTTGAATCGATTAATTTCATGGCTAATTGCGCGATCGCGCTTGCTACAAAATTTACCAATGTGATTTTAGCCTAGATGGTTACTTGTTTCAGGTTCAAAAACAAGATTAAACTAAGGTTTGATATTTATTCAAAAGAGCATTTCTGGCTTGTTCGCGATCATCAAAATGAACTTTTTCCGTTCCTAAAATTTGATAGTCTTCATGACCTTTTCCTGCAATTAAAATACCATCTCCCGGTTGTGCCATTTGGATTGCTTCGTTAATGGCATCTGCGCGATCGCGATTGACAACAGGTTCAACATCACTCATGCCTTCGAGAATATCATCAATAATTTGTTGGGGATTTTCTGTGCGAGGATTATCCGAAGTAACCACACCAATATCGGCTAAGGTAGCAACCGTTTTTCCCATAATGGGGCGTTTACCGCGATCGCGATCGCCACCACACCCAAACACACAAATCATGCGCCCTGGAATAAATGGACGGGCTGCTTTCAAGAAATTTTCTAGACTATCTGGGGTATGGGCATAATCCACAATGACACTAATGTCTTGTTCAGGATCAATTTCTACCCGTTCCATGCGCCCCGGTACCCCTGGAAAGTTAGGTAAGGATTGCGCGATCGTAGCCAAATCAACCCCCAGATGTAAGGCAACACCGACGGCAGCGACTAAATTAGAAAGATTAAATTCGCCCACCAGGGGAGAACGGAAAGCAATGTCTCCGTGGGGCGTTTTCAATGTTCCTTTCACGCCATTAGCTTCGTAGCTTAATCCCTCAGGGTATAAATCCGCGGTCGTGTTTTCTATACTATAACGCCAAACTTTTTCTGCAGGCAGTTCTTGAATGAGGCGTTTGCCATAATCATCATCTTGATTAATAATGGCACGATTTTTTAAATATTCCGGTTGAAATAGCAGTGCTTTGGCTTGAAAATAATTTTCCATGGTGCCGTGAAAGTCAAGATGATCCTGTGTCAAATTCGTAAAGACAGCCGTTTCAAATTCACAACCCTTAACGCGCCCTTGGGCTAAACCATGGGAACTGACTTCTAATACCGCATACTCATTGCCCGCTTGTTGTGCCCTAGCTAATTGTTGTTGCAGTTCCACCGAAAATGGTGTGGTAAACGTTGCTTCCTCTTGATGGCCGGGCCAACGCACCCCCAGAGTTCCAAATAAAGCAGTGGGATGGTTTGATTGATTTAAGAAAAATTCAATTAGGTGAGTTGTCGTGGTTTTGCCATTGGTGCCTGTAACGCCCACTAATTTGAGTTTCTGGGAGGGATCATTATAAAAGGTTTTTGCTAATTGAGAACAAACATCAGTGACATTTTCCACAGCGATAACACAACTATCAGAAGCGGGGGGATATCGTTTCACTGCTTCTGGGCTAATGATGGCTGCAATCGCCCCTGACGCGATCGCGCTACGCCAAAAATCACCCCCATCGACGCGGGTTCCCGGTAAACCAATAAAAACATCGCCACTTTGACAATTGTGAGAATTGGTTGAAATCCCTTTAACATCTTGATCTAAATAAGGAGAATCGGGAAGGGTTGTTGGAAGGGTTGCTAATAGTTCACGTAGCTTCATAGGAATCCTTGAAAATCCATTTAGCCATTGATGGTAACGGAAAATTACCAATGAATGATTCTCTTTTTTCTTCTTAAAAGGTCAGTTAATGACTTGATCCCTAGATTGAAACAGTTAATTCAATTATAAAAAGTGGCTCACAGCGTCAGTCGTATTCTAGAACACCAAAAATGATCTTTTCTTTAATTTCTAATCAAAATCTCAGTGATTTTTTTGTGTCATCACTTTAGTTTGCTTGCTCCATTTTAAGCTAATCGAAATTAAATGTTAAGATATGTTTAGAAATAAACGACTGAATGGAGGTTATCGGGGAGGTAAGAGCAATTCATGCAAGAACGAATTAGAAGTACCGAACAAATGTCACTTGACTGGGATGGCGTTTCGGTTTATGCAGAACGTTCTGCCCCTACTGACTCATCTGCAAGTGATAAAACCATTATTTTACTCCACGGTTTAGGGGGTTCTCACCAATATTGGTCGAAAATTTTAACCAATCTGACAAGCTACGGTTATGGCGCGATCGCGCTAGATTTACCCGGGCATGGTCAATCGGAGTTACCAACGAATCAATCTTTAACCCCGAAATGGATGGGGCAAGCCTTAGC
>JAHEOB010000205.1 GCA_018610095.1 Halothece sp. MAG | reverse complement strand
TCTAAGTCGCGATAACGGTAAGGGGGAACGGTCACTGTCCAATTAATCTCAGTATCACCGTTGCGAGTTAATTCACATCCTAGGGCAGTTAAGATGGTTTCTACCGCTTCTGGGGGAAGTTTGCCATCGTCACGATTGTTGACACTGCCTAAAACTTGATGAATCCGGTTTAAGCGAAGATTGAGTTTACGATATAACTGGTCTTGTGGGGGACGGGTATCATCGAGGGATTGTTGAGTGGTATAACCTTGGGCGATCTCAGTTAATAGCGCGATCGCGCGTCGAGTGGCTTGTTCTAATTCCGCTTGATTAACCCCTCGTTCATATCGCGTGGACGCCTCAGTGCGAACCCCTTGGGCGCGGGCAGAACGACGAATGGCAACCGGTTCAAATAAAGCTGCTTCTAAAATAATATTGCAAGTTTGGTCATCCACTTCCGTTGCTTGACTACCCATAACACCTGCTAAAGCAACGGGAACATCATTGGCAGTAATTAAGAGGTTTTCGGAATAAAGATTCCGTGATTCTCCATCTAAGGTTTTTAAAGTCTCGTTCTCTTTTGCAAACCGAACCCCAATGGTTAATGTTTCATCTCCTGCAACAGATTGTAAGCGTTCCCGATCGAAGGCGTGTAAGGGCTGTCCCCATTCCAACAAAACATAATTGGTAATATCCACCACATTATTAATGGGACGTACTCCAGCAGCTTGTAATCGTCGTTGCAACCATTGAGGGGAGGGGGCAATTTTTAAATTCGTAATTTCGGTGCCAATATAAGCAGGGCAAGCCTTGGTTTCGGTGACACTAACGTTTAAATTATTCTCACCACTGGGAATATCTGGCACCGGTGGTTCGGGAAGGGTTAACCTTGCCCCCGTTAAAGCTGCCACTTCTCGGGCAACGCCCACTACACTTAACGCATCTGCCCGATTGGCAGTAGTTGTCAAGTCGATCACGGTATCATCTAATCCCAGAAGCGAATCGACAGATTCTCCAATTGTCAGATTCGACTCTGAAAAAATATGAATCCCCTCTGATTCTTTTTCTAAGCCTAATTCCGCTAGGGAACAAATCATCCCTTCTGACGTAACGCCCCGTAGCTTACTGCGTTTAATCTCTAACGCTTTCGCAGGGAGATAACTACCGATGGTTGCTACTGGAACATAGATATCAGGACCAACATTAGCAGCCCCGCAAACAATATTTAACGGTTCACTTTCGCCAATATCGACAGTACACACACTGAGTTTATTCGCATTGGGGTGAGGATTACGTTCTAAAACTTTTCCCACTACCACCCCTTGGGCAAAGCGACGGGGATCTTCAATTTCTTCGACTTCAAAGCCCGCTATGGTTAAGGTTTCTGCTAGATCCTCAGCACTCAGATCCGTTTTGACAAACTCCCGCAACCAGTTTAGAGAGATTCGCATTGACTTGCTTTCGCTTGGTTATCACTATCAAATTCAATTTTCCTATTGTGACCCATGATGAAGCAGGATACAAGGGTTTCCTGTTTAATGGTTTCCAAGATACTTAACTATTAATTAGTTTATAAATTAGTTTCTTCAAAAAAGTGAATTTAAGTAGAAATGGAATTGAGCTGCGCTGTGTGGTTAACGCTACTTGTATAGAATGCAAGTGGGGAAAGTTTGTCGGATTGGTTAAGGCTTTCCCTCTTTATATAAGGTATGCTATAAGTAATAGCAAATAATTCAATTCCTACCTATTTAGTAACTTAAACAATAATAGAAGTGTGATTTGCTTTGTCATTAAGGCTAAAAACATAATCAAACTTAGTCTCGTTAATGTCATCATTAAATTGAACACTGTTCCCTCATACTCAACCAGATGATTTACTGCTTGAATCCCTCTTGCTCTAAGCCAAAAAATCCCAACCATGTCGAAGTTTGCCAAACCTGTGGAACGGAGTTGCATCTCAATACTCGCTACCTTGTCAAGAAAACGTTAGGCCAGGGAGGCTTTGGTGCAACGTTTTTAGCAGTCGATACTGGTTTGCCAGGGGATCCCGTTTGTGTCATTAAACAATTACGTCCTAGTAACACTAGTGAAAATTTCCTGAAAATGGCACGGGAATTATTTGAACGAGAGGCAGAAACGCTAGGAAGACTCGGGAATCATCCTCAAATCCCTCGCCTCTTAGATTATTTTGAAGAAAAGGAACAGTTTTTCCTAGTACAAGAGTTTGTCAACGGGGCGAATTTACAAAGATATGTCAAAGAAAATGGTCCGTTTACGGAAGTAAAGGTCCGTCAATTTTTAACCGAAATCCTGCCTCTGTTTGAGTATATCCACTCGCAAAAAGTGATTCACCGTGATATTAAACCCGCCAATATTATTCGGCGAGATGTGGATAATAAGTTAGTATTAATTGATTTTGGGGCAGTGAAAAATCGAGTAGAAGAAGTCATGGCGGAGTCAGGTGATGACAGTCCCCTCACTTCATTTGCTGTAGGAACCCCCGGTTATGCCTCTCCTGAACAAATGTCCATGCGTCCTACTTATGCCAGTGATATTTATAGTTTGGGGGCAACTTGTGTGTATTTGTTAACAGGAAAATCTCCCAAAGACATTGGCTATGATGCCGAAACTGGCATGTTGAACTGGGAAAAACAGGTAACGGTTAGTAAACACTTTAAAGGCATTTTAAATAAGATGTTAGATATGTCGGTGCGCGATCGCTATCAATCCCCTCAAGCGGTGTTAGATGCCATCGAACTGGAAGCCTATAGTGATACCCTCTCTCAAGGGTTAGTTCAAGCGAAGCCTACCGAATCCACTCCCGCAACAACGGAAACAGAATCAGAACAGTCTTATTCTAGACGAACTGCTCAAATTGCAGAATCAATTCGTAAACGTCGCACTCGCCAAGGATTACCCACCAGTCAATCTAGAGAAACGACCCAAGCTCAGGGTTCAGGTGCGATGACAGCGGGAAAAACCAAGTCAGGCACCTCTCGGAAATTAAATGCCAAAGATGTTATTACCCAGTATCAAAAGGGAAGACGCGATTTTTCTAAAGTCAACTTATATCGCCTCAATTTAGAAGAAACAACGCTCAAACAGGCAATTTTCCGTAATACCAATTTAATGCAGGTCAATTTCCACAAAGCCGATTTAAGGGAAGCTGATTTTGCTAATGCAGTTTTACGTCGGGGAATTTTGCGAGAAGCCAAGCTAAATCATGCTTTTTTTAGCCAAGCTGATTTACAGAAAGCAGATTTGCGCAAAGCAGATTTAACATT
Source organism: Halothece sp. MAG (assembly GCA_018610095.1). Classification (GTDB taxonomy): domain Bacteria; phylum Cyanobacteriota; class Cyanobacteriia; order Cyanobacteriales; family Rubidibacteraceae; genus Halothece. Next base: position 5,211 of record JAHEOB010000205.1, on the reverse strand, counting down.
AGCAAATTTTAGCAATGCCAAACTCACCGATGCTAATCTCTGTGGTGCCAATTTAACGAACGCTAAAATTACAGAAGAGCAATTAGCAGAAGTACAAACTAATTGGGCAACCATTATGCCCAACGGCAAGCGGGCTTTGTGGTAACAATCGTTTCATTTCCTATGGCATCCCCCTCACCGCATCATTTTTTCAAGTTACTCCGTACCACGACCATAAAGATGGGTTAACATTCCCAAGCGATCGCGCAGTTCATTGGTTAAATCTTCGCGACGATAGCGCCACTCCCAATTATTGCCGACACTGCTTGGCGTATTCATCCGCGCTTCACTGCCTAAGCCCAAAATATCCTGTAGGGGAATAATGGCTTGATTGGCAACCGAACCTAAAGCTAAACGAATCATTCCCCAATGAATCCCTTCTGGGGCAATTCCGCCTAAATACTGGCGAACTACTTCTTTTTGTTGCGCACTGCGCTTTTTATACCAACCGACGGTGGTATCGTTATCGTGAGTTCCGGTATAAACAATACAGTTGCGATCATAGTAATTAAAGGGTAAATAGGGGTTTCCTGGGCCAGAGTCAAAGGCAAAGTGCAAGACCTTCATCCCAGGGAAACCAAACTGATCTCGCAGTGCTTCTACTTCCGAGGTGATAATCCCTAAATCTTCCGCCACAATCGGTAAATGACCCAGTCTTTCTTGCAGAAGATTAAAGAACTTCTCGCCAGGGGCTTTTACCCAATGACCATTTCGGGCATCTTTTTCCCCTTGAGGCACTGCCCAAAACGATTCAAACCCGCGAAAGTGATCAATCCGCAGTAAATCCACATAATCCAGGGTTCCTTCAAAGCGCTTGAGCCACCAATCAAACCCCGTTTCTTCAACTCGTTCCCAATTATAAACGGGATTGCCCCATAATTGTCCGGCGTCACTGAAATAATCTGGTGGAACCCCTGCCATCCAAGAGGGTTCACAAGTTTCAGGATCAAGGCAGAAGATATCTTGATGAACCCACACTGCCATGCTGTCGTGGGCAACGTAGATGGGAATATCGCCTAGGATTTTGATTTGCCGTTGGTTCGCGTAATTTTTTAAGTTTTTCCACTGCCGATAAAACTCAAACTGCAGATATTTGTGATAGAAAATTTCCCATCCCAAATGTTGTTTCCATTTTTCTAGCGTTTCAGAATCCCGCTTCGCTAACCCTTCTTCCCATTCATGCCAACTAATGCCATCATGGGCATCTTTTAATGCCATAAAAAAGGCAAAATCTTCTATCCAGTAGCGATGTTTTTGACAAAATTCGTGGTAAGGACCATGTTGATCTTCGGGTAAGTCGGCAAAGCGTTCAAATGCCTTTCGTAACAGTGGCATTTTGACCTTTTCTACCTGATCATAATCGACCCTTTCTAAGGGCAGTTTGGGGTAATTGGCGACATCTTGCTGGGTTAATAATCCTTGTTCCACCAGTTTGTCTGGGCTAATTAATAAGTGGTTTCCCGCTAAGGCAGAATAAGACAAATAGGGTGAATTCCCAAATCCCGTGGGACCGAGGGGAAGCACTTGCCAAATCCGTTGGCCACTTGCGGCTAAAAAATCCACAAATTCATAGGCTGCTGCCCCTAAATCACCAATCCCATAATCACTGGGAAAGGAAGTAGGGTGTAATAAAATTCCACTTGCTCGATCCAGTTGCATAAATTCTCGTTTCGTTCTCGTTTCGTTTGACTAAATCCTGTTGAGGCTGCTGAACGCCAATAGACACTCTTAAATTGTCTTGAAGCTCACACAAGCCATTGATTGATTAGAAGTGTTTTTCAAGTTTAACGTTTTTGATGTCGTGCTTGCGGAAAGACAAGGGGTTGTTGGTTAATTCATTCCCAAGCGATCAGCTTAATTTTGGCTTAGGAGTGCTAAATTATACCATTAACTTTTTACGATTTGCCCAAAGTCTGCTAAAACTCGACCATGATTTCGCAATAATCCTAATAAATTGAGACGATTACGTTGAATTTCAGGGTCATCTGCCATCACTAAAACACTATCTTCGCCATCAAAAAAGTTGCTAACGGTGGGGGCAATTTGGGTTAATCCATTAACCAGTTGTTGATAATCCCGTTGTTCCAGGCTGGTTTGGGTTTTGGGAAGTAACTGTTTTAATCCCTCATAAAAGGCTTGTTCGGAGTGTTTTTCAAATAAATTGGGATCAATGACGGCTTCGGGATCAAGGGTTTGGGTATCAAGGGTTCCTTTCGCTGCTAACCGAGTGGAACGGTTAACGGTTTCGTAAATCATATCCAACACTTGATTGTCTCGAATTTGTTGTAAAAATAGGGCTCTTGCCCGAACATCTAGAATCCCTGCTAATGCCCGTTGTCGATAGGCTTGATCCGTTTCATCTCCCAAAACCGCATTAATGAGATCGTAATCAATATTTTTCTCGCTTAACAGGGTTCGTATCCGTTGTAAAAAGAATTCTTGTAGTTGAGAAAAGAGATTAGCAGTATGTTCACTTTCTCCAAAGGTGGCAATAAAGTCATCAATACCATGTTGTAACAGTTGTTGCAGATTTAAAGGTAAATGATGGCCCCAGATAATACTAATGATGCCATTGGCAGCCCGACGAAGTGCAAAGGGATCAGAGGATCCAGTGGGAATCATGCCTAAACCAAAAATACTCACTAACGTATCTGCGCGATCGCTGATAGCAACCACTTGAGCAACTCGATTGTCAGGAAGATCATCATGGGCACTTTTAGGCAGATAATGTTGAGAGATCGCTTTTGCGACAACTTCTTGTTCTCCACTGGCACGGGCATATTTTTCTCCCATAATCCCTTGCAGTTCAGGAAATTCATCGACCATTTGCGTAACCAGATCCGCTTTAGAAAGTTGCACTGCCCGTTGAATTTGTTCTCTTTCCGGTTGAGAAATTGCTAACTGATCACACACCCAACTGGCATAATTTTGGATGCGTTGCACTTTATCGCCAATAGTGCCTAATTGTTCTTGGAAAGTAACCTTATCCAGTTCGGGAACATAATCCGCTAAAGGTTTAGCTAAATCGGCATCATAAAAGAATTGACCATCCGCTAACCGTGCCCGAATGACCCGTTCATTGCCTCGGATGATTATTTCAGCTTTATTGGGATCACCATTAGAAGCCGTTATAAAGTAGGGTAATAGTTCAGTTGCGTTTTCATCTTTCCAAACTGGGAAATAGCGTTGATGGCTAATCATTTCCGTGGTGAGGACTTCTGGGGGCACTTTCAGAAATGCCTCGTCAAATTTGCCAGTTACCACAAATGGATATTCCACCAAGTGCGTTACTTCTGTCAGTAACTCATCATCAAAGATGGCATATCCCCCTTTCGCTTGGGCTTGGGCGTGGACTTGCTGCGCGATCGCGCTTTTTCTTTGTTGCTGATCAACCGTAATATAGGCTTGAGTTAAGGTTTCTACATACTGTTCTGGACGGGGAATGGGAATTTTATAATTGGATAATACCCGATGCCCCCAAGAAGTATTTTCTCCCTGAATCGTTTCCGAGCCATTTTCTAAGACAACTGGCAACACTTGGTCATCTAATAGCGTCACTAACCAACGAATGGGACGGGGAAATTCTAAGTCGCCATCGCCCCACCGCATAAAGCGTTTCCCTTCCAGTTCAAAAATCCACTGCGGGGTTAATTCTTGCAAAATTTCAGCCGTTGCCCGACCAGTAATGGTTTTTTTGACAAACACAAAATCTCCCTTCTCAGTGGAACGAATTTCTAAATCCGCCACTGCCACCCCTTGTTTATTCGCAAACCCTTGGGCTGCTTTGGTGGGTTCACCCTCCTGAAAGGCTTTTTCGGCTGGGGGGCCTTTTACTTCTTGCTCGCGATCGGGCTGTTTGTCAGCTAATCCAGTAATGACCACCGCTAATCGCCGTGGTGTTCCGTAAACGGAAATGTCTTGTGGGGTTAATAATTGTTCTTGCAGGGTGGTAGGAATCCAGTTTTGCCACTGCGCGATCGCGCTTTCGACAAAATCGGCGGGGAGTTCTTCGGTACCAACTTCTAAAAGGTAACTTACCATGATTCGGGAGAGCCGTCCAAAAGTCCGTTACAACAGTGTATCAAGTTGTGGCAGATTGAGAACAAAAAATTTATTCGCTTACCTCTTGCCAACATGATTTCCCTATGTTTATAATGAATTACTGTTGTGTGAGAGACAACATCCGTAATCCTCAGTAGCTCAGCGGTAGAGCGGTCGGCTGTTAACCGATTAGTCGCAGGTTCGAATCCTGCCTGAGGAGTTTTTAACTTTTTTTACTAGGAAGGGAATTTCGTTCCCAGAATACGCCATCAGCATAACCTTGAATAGTTTGATCAGTTTCTGCCATGTTTAATCGCTTCTGGGCTAAACAAGCGTAATCAAGATCAATTTCAACACCACAATAATTTCGATGCAGTTTTTTCGCGACAACGGACGTTGTTCCCACTCCAACAAAGGGATCAAAGACAAAATCCCCCTGTTGCGAACTGGCTAAAATCAGTTTTGCTAATAATTTTTCAGGTTTCTGGGTGGGATGATCCGTGTTCTCAGGCATTGACCAAAATGGGACAGTAATATCTGACCAAAAATTAGATGGATGAGTTAATCGATAATTACCTTCTTTTTCTTCTTGCCAATCTTTCGGTTTACCATTCGCTCGATAGGGGGCAATCACTTTCTTTTTTAATTTTACGGCATCGGGGTTAAAATAATAATCATCAGAAATGGTTCCAAACCAAATATCTTCAGAACAATTTTTCCAATTCGATTTTGCCCCGCGTCCCTTTTCTCTTTCCCAAGTAATGCGATTACGAATAATTAAGTATTGCGACATTACACGATAAATAGCACTGGAAGAAATCCAGTCACCACAAATATAGACAGAAGCAGTTGGTTTTAAAATGCGTATCATCGGTTCTAACCAACTGTTTAACCATTGTTCATAGGTTTCGTCAGATATTTTTTTGAATTGGTTACGATTAAAGGTTTTATTTAGATTATAGGGGGGATCAACAATTAATAAATCGACAAATGCGTTGGGTAATTTATCAATAACGGTGAAAATATCTTGTTGAATGGTCGTATTAATAAGTTCGTCAGGTTTGACTTGACGATTGAGTGTAATTAAGTTTTGACTTAACTGATTTTTCTCAGTTTCATCGATAGTGATGG
>JAHEOB010000204.1 GCA_018610095.1 Halothece sp. MAG | reverse complement strand
GTCTAATAATATATCTTTTACCTCAACCTTGATTGTGTTTTCATCTAAAGGTACAAAAGTAGTTTTTAAGTTATCGAATAAGAATCTTGCCATCAATCCGTTACTATCATCAAATCCTCCCATTTTTTTTACAATTTCACTAAACACTGTAGGTTGAATTGTTCCCATGATTGAGACAGAAGGATTTTTAATCCACACTTCTTTTTCAACATCAGCACGGGTAATGTTTAATGGACTTCCATCTCTTAAACTCAACCATTGTTCTGTATCGTCTCCATTCCTATATTTATTTAATCCCTTAAAGAAACCAGCTAATTCATCTTTATAAACAACAAAACCTTGGGTTAATTGATTTGCTTGTACTTTTGCTAAACCTTCTAAAGTCGTATCTGTTACAAAAGCTCGTTTCATACGTGGTCTTGGAGGTTTAACATCATTTTGTAAGCAATCTTTTTTCCATTGCTCTAATTCCTCTTGATGTTGATCTTTTAATTCTTGTTGTATCTCATACAATGGCTCAATAATTGTTTTTTGTGCTGGTGTTTTACCTTCTCCTGATTTTCCAATTAAGCTAGTCCAAATAATAGGATTTACTTTAAAATCCAAATCAGAAACTAATATTAATTGATTGCCAATTGGTATCTGTGATGCAATTACAGGCAAAATAGATGTTATAAATGCTTCCTCATTAATACCGAAAATTTTAGCTTTTTGTTTTAATCCTTTTGCTAATTTATAATCGAAAATATCATCAAATTTTACTTGTTTTTTACCAATATTTAATAACTCTTTTAATTGCTCTTTTAATTCATCTTTGTCATTATCAAATTCGATATCGCGCTGGTCAGTTTTAATTACTTGACTAGTCATAGGTTATACCTGTTAAATTGATTATTCAAATATTAACAATCAAATGGAAAACTTTTAATGCAAAGTCGATTTAACCCACTCAAATCTCAACGACTGGAAAAATGATGATAGTTTGGTGATTAAATTAAAGGTTTCTCTGCTAAAAACTAACTTTTGTTGGTATAATAGTTAATTTGCTAATAAAAACTTGATCGTTATGTTTGTAAGAAGCGTAAATTGATTTTCGTGAGTTTTTGCACTGTTTTCAATGGGATACGTTGTTTTGTATTTTCTTTGTACGTGTGCTTTCGATGAAGAATGTGTTTAATTGTCACGTCTTACCCCTCATTAGTATGGTCAGTATGAGTATCTGTAAGCGCGATCAGTAATGACATTTTCAGCAAGCCATAACTTCTGCGCGATCGCGCGATCAATTCTGTCATCAAAAGCTATAAGACACTTATTACAGTCAAAATAGACAATTGGTTGTTGCTGCGACCTTAGCGATTATAATTGAACTAAAACGTTTGAATGTTCAAACATCTAAACGTTGAAATTGTTAAACATCTAAACATTCAAATGATCGTTGCCATTACCGCTTACAAAGGAGGGGTTGGTAAAACCACAACAGCCGTTCATCTGGCAGGAGGGTTTTCTGAACAAGGGAAAACCTTGCTCATTGATGGAGATGTTAACCGCAGTGCTATTCAATGGAACGAATCGGGAAATTTCCCCTTTGATGTTGCAGACATTGATCATGCCGATTTGGAAGGATTTGATCATGTCGTTATCGATACTGCTGCACGTCCTTCATCAGATGATCTGCAAACATTGAGTGCCAATTCTGACTTAATGATTATTCCAACTACACCTGATGCTTTAGCATTGGGAACAACCGTGCAAATTATTAATGATCTGCCAGATGTCGCTTACAAAGTGCTTTTAACAATTGTTCCTCCAAGACCATCAAAAGTGGGAACTGAAGCTAAACAATCACTCCACAAAGCAAATATTCCCTATTTTGAAACAGAAATTCCTCGTAAAGTTGCATTTCAGAAAGCAGCTTTAGCGGAAAAGTTGGTAAAAGATGCTAAACCGCAAGGTTGGAAACCAGCAAATGAAGCATATACAGCATTAACTCAGGAGGTTCTCAATGACCTTTGATAAAGTGTTCAAGAACAAGACATCTAAAAATTCAAACACTCAAACATCTAAACATTCAAATACAACTCAGGAAAGCAACGACAAAGATGTTCAAACATCTGAACATACAAACACTCAAACATCTAAAGCCAAAAGCAAAGACGATGACTATATCCGAACGACATTCTATTTGCCAAGGAAAACGCACCAACGTTTGAAGATGGCATCTATTAGTGAACAAAAGCAGATGAGTGAAATTGTTACCCGTTTAATTGAAGATTGGCTCGAACATTCAGACATCTAAACATCTAAATAGGGCATCAATTGCATTATAAGGTGATGTCTGGGAATTAATGAAAGCAGAATCTGTAAAGGTTTGATTGCCTTTAATGCTAACGTTGGTATTCAATATCCCAAAATACAGAGATTATGGTTGACTTAAATACTTTCAAACAACTGCAACAAGCACCAATAGAAGAACGAATCCAAATGATTGAGCTGCTGCTTCAGTCTGTAAAGGATGATCTAAAAAGCAATTCCACTTCTTCCAAACCTTTCAAAGTGCGCTCTTTCAGTTTAGGAGATGATATCAGCATCAACCGCGATGAACTTTATAATGAACGAACTTTATGAAAACCTTTGCCATTGACACAAATCTCTTGGTCTATGCCCATAACCGCGATTCTCCCTTTCATGAATCAGCCAAGCGTTTTATAGAAACTGTAATGAACGAGAGAGATCAAAACGGGAGTTTAGGTGTTTGCATTCCCGCACAGGTTTTCATTGAATTTATTAGTGTGGTTACTTCCAACAAACTGAAAAGACCTTTATCGATTTCTCAAGCAACGGCAATTGTTCAAGACTATCTCGATACAGGAATCACCATCCTCACCCAAAAAGATAGTTATGTGGACAATGCCATAGAATTACTTGAACAGGTAACGTCTCGCAAAACAATCTTTGATGTCGCGATCGCGGCAATTCTCAAAGACAATCAAATTTCAGGAATTTACACAGCCAATGTTGAGGATTTTGAAGGATTTACATTTTTAGAAGCCGTGAATCCCTTAAGTCAGTAGTGACGTTCTCCCACTATGATTGCAATGACTGCGTGTATTATTCTCGTTGGTGAATTGTAATTGTAAGACAATTGTTATGCTTTTTCGTTGTAAACTAACGTTGTAAATGAAAACACACTTTGCATTAGAAGCTCATTTAACAACAGTTTGGAAAAAGAGTAACCATTAAATCATTACAAATCAATGTAATTCGACGATGATTCAGTATCGTGCCAATAAATTGATGTAATCGCGATCGAAGAATGTCCTAATTGTTTCTGCACTGATTTTAAACTTGCCCCATTATTCAAAGTGTGAGATGCGTGACAATGACGTAAATAATGTGCTGAAATCTCTTCACTTAAACCAGCACGTTTGGCACAATCTTTAACAATATAATGTGCCATCGTTCGCGATAATTGTTGATTGCGATTAGAACGAAAAATAAATCCACTCGTATTCAATTGACATAACTCAGAATAAAGTGATGCTGGAACATTGTTAAATCTCACTTTCCCACTTTTTCCAATCACTCGCACTTGATAATTGCCATCTGGTGTTCTAGAGAAATCATTATGATGTAAATTGATTAATTCTGTAATGCGTAAACCAAGAAAATAACCAACTTTGACTATTAACGCATTTCGTTGATTACTCGCGTAGTTAATCATCAATTTAATGTCGTCATTAGG
>JAHEOB010000203.1 GCA_018610095.1 Halothece sp. MAG | reverse complement strand
CTTGGGGAATTTCCTTAAGGCGTTGTGGGATACCACCGTACTTTCCAAAGTACGCTATGACTGCCTTACTTTTACAGTAAATGTCTAGTATTGTCCAGTCTTGAAGTATCAGCAACCCTGTAGCTATGTTGTAGAGACGCTCCTAAGAACGTCCCTACAAGTTGATAAGCGGTTAAGTAACCGCTTCTTGCGCTTCGGGTTCAACTTTTTCTAAGCGTCCGTAGAAAATGCCCCGAACTTTGACATCTTGAGGATCGCGAGTCCCTAAGTCAGTATCTGAGGGTTGTTCACTTTCAAAAGTGCCAGCAAATTCACCGGTCACTCCATCAACCTTTTCAATTTGTAAAGAAATGTTTCCTTTGCTGAGTTCATAGCGCTTCTGGTTTTCCCGTTCTAGTTCTTCATCATCGGCTTTAGCCCGTAGTCCAACGGCATTATCGTAACCACTGGCTAAGCCTCGTCCTCTGGTATCGAGGAATAGGGCACCGCGATAAGAGGGAACATCAAATTCTCCTTGAAAATCGGTAGAGGTGGTAATGCTATCTAATCCTGCCGACGTTTGAGCTACTAAGTTTTTGATGGTAAATAAGAAAGGAACTTCTTCTCCACCAGGAAGTTTTACCGTAATCGGTTGAAAATCAATTCCATCGAGTTCTCGGAAGTAAAACTGCCCATTTTCGCTCACTTTAACATCAGCAATAATTTGATCCAAACTAGAAGCAGAACGGGTTAGTAGCTTACCTGAGATAAATCTTGCCTCTTGACGAGGATTTTGAGGTTCTTTTTTAACAAAGAACTCCGTTGGCTGCAAGCACATATCCTTAATTTGATATCTGCTATTGGGCTCAATTTCAATCGTGCCTCGTCTGCTTGATGCTAAGCGAGGACATTTGTTAGCTAATCCCGTATCCTTGACTTGATCATAAGTTAGTTGGCTTTTATCGGCATATTCGTCAATTTCTTGTTCAGCACAAGCAGTTGTTAATAAGCCTAAAAACAGTGCCAAGACAGTTGCAATTAATCCACGATATCTCATAATTTATCTTTTTCCTTTAATCAAGATACTCTCCACAACAGCAAGTTCAACAATTGTGTTCAGTTGGCAATTAACAAACTCCTATTGATGAATTTAATTGCTATATCCCATTTTCATCTGGATAAGATGAGAATAGGTTGAACACGAAGGCACAGTTAGACGTGTCATTAAGCAATTTAATAACAGGAGTTAAGCCCAAATCTTACGATAATCAAAAAACACATTGAACATCCAATTAGGCATTGTACACTGACAAGTTACTTTTCCTAGCAAGGAAAGTATAGAATGATGCTTTTCTATTAAGTTTTGTAAATATCACCCCATGGCTCCACATTCTAATCAACAATTAATTGAGCAAGTCGAACAAATGAAAACCTCGAACAGTCTTCCGATCACAAAGGTGAGCCATGATAAGATTACCCCATCACCAATTCATGATAAGTGTTTGGAGTCGTAATGGTGGTTAATTCCCCTCCCATTAAGTTTGGCACTGATGGCTGGCGCGGTGTCATTGCAGACGATTTTACGTTTGCCCGAGTCGCTGAGTTAGCTCCGATCGCGGCACAAGTGCTAGCCAAACATTATGGTGGCGCGATCGCTGCCAATCATTTAATTATTGTGGGCTATGATCGCCGTTTCCTTGCAGAAACGTTTGCGCAAACGGCTGCTGAAGCAGTTCAAATGGTAGGCTTTGATGTTTATTTAGCTAATACCTATGCCCCGACGCCTGCAGTGAGTTGGGCTGTGAAAGCTCATTCCGCTTTAGGGGGATTTGTATTAACAGCCAGTCATAACCCAGCTCAATATTTGGGATTTAAGGTGAAATCAGCCTATGGGGGATCGGTCACTCGGGAAGTGACGCAAGACATTGAAGCAGGGTTGGCAGCACCGGAAACCGTAACCACTTCACCAATGGGAAAATTAGAATTATTTAACCCTTGGGATAGTTATACCAAGGCACTGGGGGCAAAAGTTGATCTGAATCGAATTAACAGCACGATCGCGTCCGGAAAATTATGTCTGTTTGCTGATGTCATGCACGGGGCAGCAGCAGGGGGATTATCTCGCTTACTTGGTGACAGCGTCATGGAAATCAACCATGATCGCGATCCGTTATTTGGTGGCAATCCTCCAGAACCCCTTCCCCGCTATATTCCCGACTTATTTCGGGTAATTCAACAAGCCAAACAGAATCAATCCTGCCCGTTACGGATGGGGTTAGTTTTTGATGGCGACAGCGATCGCGTAGCAGCCGTGGATGGCGAAGGAAACTTTTTAAGCTCACAAGTGCTGATACCGATTTTAATTGCTCATCTGGTGGACCATCATGGTTTGACAGGGGAAATTGTCAAAACGGTGAGTGGTTCCGACTTAATCCCCTTAGTGGCTCAACAATATCAGCAACCCGTTTATGAAACCCCCATTGGCTACAAATATATTGCCGAACGAATGTTACAGACCCAAGTGTTATTAGGAGGGGAAGAATCCGGTGGAATTGGTTATGGAGCGCATCTTCCAGAACGGGATGCCCTCCTATCAGCTTTATATGCCATTGAAGCGGTGGTGGTTGCCGAGCAAGATTTAAGCAGCCTTTATCAACAACGACAAGCCCAAGTGGGATGCTATTGCGCTTATGATCGCATTGACTTACCCCTTGCTAACGAACAAGCCAAGCAACGGCTTCAAGATCGTCTCGCCTCTACCCCCCCGACAGAAATTGCCGAACAAACGGTTAAAGATTGCCAGACCCTTGATGGGTATAAATTCCGCTTGCAAGATAATAGTTGGTTATTGATCCGTTTTAGTGGCACCGAACCATTGTTAAGACTCTATTGTGAAGCGGGAAACCAACAACAAGTTCAAACGATTCTCAATTGGGCGAAACACTGGGCAACGGAACCGTAACCCCCTCACTGCCTTGCTAACTAGCATGGTTTGTGTTACCTTAATCTAGGTGGATGCGGGCATAGTTTAGTGGTAAAACCTCAGCCTTCCAAGCTGATGATG
>JAHEOB010000202.1 GCA_018610095.1 Halothece sp. MAG | reverse complement strand
TCTAATTGTTGAACCAGTTAATCAGCCTTCTTTGTTAAACGTGTTAGCAACTCTACCCGAATTAAATGAAGACTTCCCCGATGTTGACGAGGGATTAACGACGTTAGAAGAAATTGAACTTTAATGGTGTCTTATCTGTTGGATACGAACATTATTTCTGATTTAGTAAAACATCCTACAGGAGGGATTGCACATCAAATTGAGCAAGTCGGGGAAACCAATGTTTACACTAGTGTTATTGTTGCCTGTGAACTCCGCTTTGGTGCAAAAAAGAAGGGCTCAAGACAACTAAAACAGAATTTAGAAAAAATTCTAGCTGCGTTAACTATCTTATCCCTAGAATCCTATGTTGCTGAATCTTATGCTATGATTCGCACCGAGTTAGAGCAATCTGGAAACCTCATTGGTCCTAATGATCTTCTTATTGCTGCTCAGACTTTAGCAGAAGATATGACTCTAGTGACAGCTAATGTCGGTGAGTTTTCCCGAGTTCCTAACTTGAAGGTGGAAAACTGGTTATCCGAAGATTGCTAAGCCTTCGCTCTTTCTATCAACCTACACTACTAACTTCACCTTCTTGTGAGTCATCTTTGATATTCAGATAGTTTTCTATTGTTTTTTTGATAAACAATGCTTCATCATAATCACGAAGTTTAATTAGTTTTTTGCTCGTATTATTAGAACTTATAACATGAATTTCATAAGTAGTAGAAGTACCATTTTGATTATCACTTACTTTTTTTTCAATTTTTAATCCTTCTAATTTTATCAATTTAATTGCAACGTCTTGCACCTGAGGTAAAGGAAGTGGTTTATAATGAGCACTTATTCCTTTGTCATCGACAATAATATAAGTTCGATTAATCCATAAAGTGATCGTATAATAAAGAATTAAAATACCACTTAAAACAAATAGAAGTGCCCATAAAATTATTTCAACGTTTCCCTTAATTATGCCTAAAAAAAAGCCTAAAAAGCTAGGTACACACCAAATTAAGCTAAATACTGTTAAATACAATATAGAAATAACATTAGATCGTTTTATAATAGTAATATGATCATTGAAGTGTTTCACTTTAATTGTTTTTAATTTTTGTTGTTGTAAGTCTTGATAAGCCATAATTGATTATTGAAGAGAGATGGCAATAATTAACCAGTCGAAGATACTGTCAGCTTGAGTCCAAAAATTAGTTACCCCACAAACTAGGATTCGCCATCCCAGTAGCGTGAATCAAATAAGCATAATCGCGTTCTTGATTAATATGATTGTGAGTGCTATCGTTTTTTTTTACAACGACCCTAATTCCTTTTTAAAACGATGTCAATCACTTCTTCTGGTGTCAGATTGCTAGGAGTATTCCATCCAGAACCACCAACTGTAGCCCGTCCTCCCCAAGGATTAGCCTCAGGATTGCGTTCCCGTTCCACTTCTGTCAGAGCCTCAAATACACCTGCCGTATAATCAAACTCCTTTTGACGGGGATGGAGCGGAATCGTGCCAAGCGTGTAAGCGTAACCTTGGAATTGCCCATCCATCCAGATTTCTCGTTGCGTGACCGTCACCGGATACTCTGGCTTAAATCCCTGTTTTCTGTAAGCTCGGAACCAACATCGTGGATCAATATAGCTGTTCATTCCCACTTGATTAAAAATTAAACAATTTCGATATTCCCTGATGCGTTGCTGTTCAATAATTTTCTGAGTATTCGTTTCGAGGGTTTCCCAGTAAGGTTGCGCGATCGCGGGATAGTCCCAATCTAAAGACGGTTCCAATAATTGGTATAGACAATCAACTCCCCGTTCAAAACAGGCAGACCCATAAGATTCCTTATCCTGAAGACCCCACTCAGAGCGATATTGGGATAATCCTAATTGTGAAACAACTTGCTTGCTTTCTTCTTTTAATGCTGCCACCACCATGGCTGCTGAATCAGCATAATCATTCAACTCCTCAGGAACACCAAGATGATCGCATTCATAGCAGATGGCTCTTAAAAAACGGTACTTGTCAGGATCATTGTTGTATAACGGTCGTTGATGAGCATCCAAACTGAAATTTTCTGAAAACTGAATCCGAAACGCAGCCGCGATCGCATCAGCATCCACTTGTGTTGTAACTAAACACAACTTGGAAGATAACTCATTGGGATTAAACCCTAACGGTTCCATTTCATCCAGTTGAATGTCAGCCCCATTTGGACGATGATGATCGAACAAATAATCATACAGATGTTGAGCTTGCGGAACTGTTCCATCAACACCAACCAGCGTATATTCTTCCGATTTGAATTGCGCTAATCGTTCTTGTCGGGTGGTAACAATAAAGGTCGCTATGAGCATATTAAATGAGCCTTGAGTTTCTGACGCCAATGATTCAATATTCGGCGTTTACGCTTAGCTTGTTTGGGCGTTTTGCGACTTTTCTTTTTTAGTCCTTCCCGTTTCCACTGTGGTTCTTGACTCATAATGACTAATTAATATTAACTTCCATGTCTATGGTTTAAGAAATTTTTGTAATTCACCATACTTTTCCTGCTATTGTCCAAATTTTGCTACAGCAAGTCTTGTTTGAGTGTTCTTCACCGATAACTATTTATTGATGCGACTGAGGAATGCAAAAAACAATGGCGCGATCAGTGGAATCGGTTCTACCAACAGCAGTTTTCAACACTGTTGTTGATTAGATGAAGTGAAGTTAGTGGAATGTTTTTTCAACAAATTGAAGTATTATCGTTGAGTATTTAGTCGTTTTGACAAAACAGATGTATCTTACTTGGGATTTGTGGAATTCGCTTCTTCTCTCATCTGGTTACGATAGTTCTGTCAACAGAACCTAGTAATTGTTAGTATTAAATAGGTCCGATTCGCCAAATTTTTTAATCCAGTTTTCATAAGCCTTACAGCGATAGGTTTACGGAAGATGACAGAAGAGGGATAAGAATGTGTGATTCTCTGGTGGCTCTACCCGATGTGACGAAAGAAGGAGAGCTAATTTTCGGTAAGAATAGCGATCGCCCAGCAGGAGAAATTCAAGAGGCAATTGTCATTCCTGCTCAAAGCTATACGACTCAAACCTCTGTTGAGTGTACCTACATCACTATTCCTCAAGTTGAACAGACCCTCGCTGTCATTATTTCCCAACCGAAGTGGATGTGGGGCGCAGAAATGGGGGCTAACGAATGCGGTGTGGTCATTGGTAATGAAGCGGTATGGACCACGGAACCAACTCGCAGCACAGGATTACTGGGAATGGATTTAGTGCGGTTAGGTTTGGAAAGAGGCACTAGCGCGATGAAAGCGCTACAGGTAATTGTCGAATTGTTGTCTCAATACGGACAAGGAGGCAACTGTGCCGAAAATTTTCCCATGAACTATCACAACTCTTTTTTGATTGCTGATCGAAAAGAAGCCTGGGTTTTAGAAACGGCGGGTTACTATTGGGTTGCCGAGCAAGTCACTAGCGGAACTAGGTCGATTTCTAATAATCTTAGTATCAGGAATGCTGGTACGATTCGCCACCCTGAAGTCGTTGAGTTTGCAATTAATCAGGGATGGTGTCAGAGTGAACAAGACTTTGACTTTGCCCAAATCTTTAGTAGTAGTTTTGTCAGTGATGTGCCATCTCCTCATTCTAGGGAAGGTCGAGTCAGGCAGCTTTGTCAATTGAATCAAGGCAAGTTTTCTGTCGAGACAGCCCAATCAATTTTAAGCGATCATGACGGTGGAGTTTGTATGCACGGAGCGTTTGTTACTGCAGGCAGTCAAATTTCTGCCTTATCGGAAAAAGGAGACCAGCACTGGTTTATCCAAGGACCTCATCCATGTCAACAGGATTACCAACCCCTCTCTTTTTCTCAGTCTCGTTCCCATGTTTC
The DNA here is from genome assembly GCA_018610095.1 of Halothece sp. MAG. Taxonomy (GTDB): domain Bacteria; phylum Cyanobacteriota; class Cyanobacteriia; order Cyanobacteriales; family Rubidibacteraceae; genus Halothece. The sequence goes on along the minus strand of JAHEOB010000202.1, from coordinate 3,579 downwards.
AAGTGTCATTCCAAGTTAAGGTAAAAAATGGTAGAGGTTCGCGATCGATTGTCAATTAAGCAGAAGCTACTGGAAGAAATTGAACCACTTAGAAACGAGCCACCAAATCCAATCGGTGCCCCGATTACAGATTTAGAGATTCAGCCCCAATCCGTCTCTGCGATCGCAGCAATTACGGAAGAATTAGAAGCATTAAATCCTTTCCCACAACCTCTGTTGTCTGCTGGGAATTTACTCAATGGTGCTTGGTTACTGCAATATTCAACAGCGAGAGAAATTCGTTCTCTCAAACGTTTGCCTTTAGGATTACAAGTTGGCAAAATCTATCAAACCATCGACGTGAATAACGCGTCTTTTGAGAATCAAGCCTGGGTGCGACCTCGTTGGGGTGGACTACTGGGTTATGTGAAGGTAACAGCCACATTTGAACCAGCTAAGGAGGCAGAAGACCAACTTTCCGACCAACGTATTAATGTCAATTTTCAAAAGCGTTTTCTGGGAATTAAGCAAATTTTAGGGATCAAAACCAATTGGCTCGATCCGATGAGAGTGGTAGAAGCTAAAAGTCCAGTTGGTCGAATTCCCAGCCTTAAGATTACTTATATTGATGAGACGATGAGAATTGGTCGGGGTGGCGATGAGAGTTTATTTATTCTCACTAGAGAGTAATTTTAGATTGCAAGAAAATGATTACCCCTTTAAACACTATCATCAGCCCAGCCACTATACTTGGCAATCGCAGTAGAGTACGGAGACTCAATCTTACCCGCGCGATGTGCCTCCGGCACGGTCGCCCTAAGGGCGACATTGCGCCTTGAAACGAGAGCAACTCTTTGAATCATAATCTGTGGTTTTCCATCAAACTCATTAACTTCCGTTTGCGACCATGCGTTTTCACCAGTTGGTTGCGATACTGAAACCATTCAGATTCTTGATCCATTGCCAAATAAGCGGCATGGACTCGTTTTAGCCACTGTATAGCAGAGTTATAAAGTTTAGCTTCAGAACGTTGAATAATGGATTCAGCATGAGATTTTGCCTTGTCAATGACCCATTGGCTATGACTTTCCATGACGTGATCCATTACTTTGAAAATTAACCGCTCATGGTAATTGGATAAATGATTCACTATCGCGATCGCGTCTTCGATGAAACCTTCTTTTAAGAAGATATTAACTTTTGCCGTTTCTGCCCTCCCATCATCCATTTCTCGAAGAGACTGTAATAATTCTGTTTTCAGTTCTGACCAACGGTCAGAGCAGGCGCCTTCTGTTGAGGAAGGCGTAATCTCTGACCAATTTTGAGCTAAAGTTTCGAGCGTTTCATAATCTGAGAGAGACGGTTTCATTTTAAAAGCAATAATTCTTGCCTCCAAGGCAGACTCAGTATCGCCTATCGCTTCTGCAAGCTTACTTGTCCAAATAGCAAATTCAGAATCTCTCACTAAGTAATCATTATCTTGAGGATCTAAACACAGTTCTAATCCCAGTTGAGCAATCCTCAGAGCTTGCGATTGATATTCTTTTTCCCATAATATTTCCGCTAAACTCTGAGCTTGATGGAAAGAAGTGATTTCAGTAGGAGCAAGGGTCATCACTTGTTCAACTCGTCCCAACTGAGCCAGCATCATTAAATAGTCCTTAATCTGTCCTTCTGCTTTGGCTAAACGAAGATATTCCTCATAACGTTCTTGCCGTCGGAGAATTTTCAGGCGTACTCGACTCAAATCTTCTGCCCATTGTGGGGGTTCACCTCGCCAAGGTCGTTGTTCTGGCGTTTCTCCCGATAGCACGTTTAATAAGGGAGGATAATCCCAACCTTGACGTAAGGCTTCCAAAGCCATGGCAAAACTACCCCATTCGTCTTGCCACATTTCTATGGTTTCTTGCCAAAGCAACACTTCATCTTCTGTCAACTCACCACTTAAAATCGCTTCTGTACAAGCGAGATCAAAGTCAATATCTATATCTTCAAGTTCTAAACCATAGTCGGAAACGACTTCCCAATTTTCAAGACATCCTTCAATAATTCCCTGTAAAAGGACTAAAGCATTATTGGTATCCCCACGTTGAGCAAACGTCATCGCTTCATCAATGAGCTGACATAATCTCAATTCAACGTCATTGTCATCCCAGCCATTTTCCCAAGCGAGGACAGTATTGTGTAGAATTTGTTCAACTCGTCGCTTAAAAGGAGCGGCATCAACAGTTATTCTGTTGGGTTGAGGTTGATTTTGCTCGGTGGAGGATGGCGTTGTGGCAAATAAACGGCTCACCTGAAAATCAATTTCTTCAATCAGAGTAGGGTCGTTTTCCACCAGTGCTTGAATTAAATTTTGGGTTTGGACTAGATTCAACTGATCCAGTAATTCATTTAAGCTCGGGCGTTGTTGAACCTCCTCCGCTTGATACAAACAAAACAGAAGTGTCGCGACAATATGTTTGCACCACCCTTCAAAGCTATAAGCACAAGTGCAAGTGGTGTCAGTGATTCCATGCTCGTTAAAGGAGATTATGATGTGGTAAGGCTCCATTTCATTGCCTTGGACTTGGCTAGAGACAGTTTGCTTGCGCTTTGTTACCGAGAAGACTGCTCCTGTGTGAAAATAGTCTTGACCGCGCTCTAAAGACTGAGGTCTGCTATTTTCCTCAATGACAGCATGAGTTAGGTTTGGAATCACCATAGTTATTAAATTTTAATCATTCATTATCGGCTGGGATGTAGGGAATCAACCCCTTACCAAAGGTAGCCGTAAAGCTCCTGCTTTTAAGCAGGTGATATAAGGCTACTATCCTCTAAGTGGACAAATAGTTCTTTGTTGGTTATAATTATAAATTAATCTTTAATTTCTAACATGCTCAGTCTCAACTATCAATATAAACTCAAAGTAACTAAGTCTCAAGCCTCTACCATTGATGAATGGTTAGATGTTTGTAAAACGGTTTATAACTTTGCTTTGAGAGAACGTAAAGACTGGGTAAACTCTAGAAAATGTCGGATTGACCGTTGTTCCATTGATTCAGAATATATTATTGGTGCTGATGCTGCTAGACCTACTTACGCGAATCAATGCAAAAGTTTAGCAAGGGCTAAGAAAGAATTTCCCCGATTGAACATTCCACAATCTCAGGTGCTTCAACAAACCTTAAAAACTTTAGATGAAGCCTTTTGCAATATGTGGAAAAGGGGATTTGGGTTTCCTCGGTTTAAGAAAAAGATGCGGTCTTTTGTCCTTCCACAAGTTAAATCAGACTGTATCCAAGGGAAAACGATCACCCTTCCTAAATTGGGGAAACTTAAATTAGTCCTTTCTCGAAGGGTTCCTGAAGGGTTCATTCCTAAACAGGTAAGGATCATTAAGAAAGCAAGTGGGTACTACATCAATATCAATCTTCAATGTAATGTTGATGTTCCAGATGTGCAACCTCATGGATACCCCATTGGCATTGATTTAGGATTAGATAAGTTTTTAGCAACCAGCGAAGGAGAACTGATTAAAAGTCATAAGTTCTTAAACAAGTACCAAGGCAAGCTGAAATTGCTGCAACGAAAACTTAAGAACAAGAAAAAAGGTTCTCG
>JAHEOB010000201.1 GCA_018610095.1 Halothece sp. MAG | reverse complement strand
GCTACAGAGCTAGGCTATGTGACTTTACCTGATAATGTTGAGGATGAAGCATTACGTATCTTGGAAAAGAATGTGACTGTTAGTTCTTCTAATAAAGGGGAATCATGAAATTGTTCATTAGGTGGTTAATTTGGGAGGATTAACAATTTTGCAACTCCCAACTTGAACACAAACAATGTTCATTTAACGTAGCATATTGATATTATGACTCGAACCGAACAAGATTCCATGGGAGAACGGCAACTCCCAAATCACGTCTATTATGGGATTCAAACCCTACGAGCAACGGAAAATTTTCCCATTAGTGGCATTAAACCACTCGCCACCTATGTTGATGCTTGTATTTTAATCAAAAAAGCAGCCGCGATCGCGCATGGCAATTTAGACTGTATTCCCCAAGATGTGAGCCAAGGTATTGTGCAAGCTGCAGACGAAATTTTACAGGGCAACCTGCGAGAACAATTTGTGGTTGATATCTATCAAGCAGGGGCAGGCACGTCGCATCACATGAATGTTAATGAAGTGCTTGCCAATCGAGCATTAGAAATTCTCGGAGAGGAAAAAGGGAATTATCAACGAGTCAATCCCAATGATCATGTCAATTATGGTCAATCCACCAATGATGTGATTCCCACTGCCATTCGCTTAGCTAGTTTACTGGCCCTAGAGCGTTATTTTTATCCCGCCTTACAAAATGCAATTACCACTTTAGACCAAAAAGCCCATGAGTTCCAAGAAATTGTCAAATCAGGTCGCACCCACCTCCAAGATGCTGTGCCAGTGCGATTAGGGGAATCCTTTCGGGCGTGGGCGCAAATTTTTCGGGATCATCTCCAGCGCATGGAAACGGCTGCTAATGACTTAAAACAGTTAGGCATTGGGGGGAGTGCTGCCGGAACTGGTTTAAATACGCATCCGCAATATCGAGAACAGATGGTGCATTATTTGAGTGACTTTTTAGGCATCTCTGTTAGTAGCGCCCCTCATTTAATGGCAGCGATGCAAAGTATGGCTCCCTTTGTCAATGTTTCAGGAGCATTGCGAAATCTCGCTCAAGATTGTGTCAAAATCTCCCATGACTTAAGGTTAATGGATTCTGGCCCCAAAACAGGATTACGAGAAATTCAATTGCCCCCTGTTCAACCAGGGTCATCAATTATGCCAGGGAAATACAATCCTGTCATGGCAGAAATGACTTCCATGGTATCGTTTCAAGTTATGGGATATGACCAAGCCATTGCCCTAGCAGCCCAAGGCGGGCAATTAGAATTAAATGTCATGATGCCGTTAATTGCTTATAATTTAATTAATGGTATCGAAATTTTAGGAAATACGATTCAAGTGCTTAGCGATCGCTGCTTAAATGATATTACCCCCCAGCGCGATCGGTGTCAAAATTATGCCGAAGCAAGTCTCGCTTTAGTCACTGCGCTCAATCCTCATATTGGCTATCTCAATGCAGCTAATCTTGCCAAAGAATCGATAGAAACGGGTAAATCTTTACGAGAATTAATATTAGAAAAGGACTTGATGAGCGAAGAGCAGTTAAATCAAGTGTTAAATTTAAAGAATATGAGTCAAATTCAAGAATCAGGATGATAGTGATGGCAAAACAAAACTATTCTCTCCAAATTACATTTGAATACAATAATGGGGAAAAGGACTCTTTTGTCGTAACACTTTCTGCAGAAGAAGAAGATCCCTATCCTGAATTGCGACAAGCAATGCATAAACGTCTCAGTCAACGGTGGTGCGCCATCAATACTTCCGAAGAAACGATTTATGTTCATATGGCAAATGTTAATAATGTGAGTGTGAAACCTGATTTAGGAGAAAGTGAAGGAGATAAAGTCTTCCCAGAGGCGCAACGTGTTACCGCATTAACTAGTAATTCCAAAGTTTTATAAGAAAAAATTGACTAGTTAATAATACGGGGGAAACCCAAATTATCTTGAATTATCGGACTCACTCCCCTTTGAAATTGTTGTGAAGATTCTATGAATTGAAGGGGAATAGCTATCATAGTAAATAACAGTAAGTGTCAGGCTTAGAAATTAATAATGAATGAAGACTTTTTGAAAGAAATCCAAGATTGTATTACAAATAACGAAACAGGTCGGTTAGAGATTCGTAACCTCAAAAATCAGCAGGATAATCCTTGGTCGATTTATTTTGCATTAGGTCGATTTATTTGGGCAAATGGTGGCAAACATTCAGGCAAGCGAGTGTATCGTCAATTGAAAAAACACGCGCCTGCGCTGTTAAAAAGTAAGCTAGAAATTAGCCAAGACTTTAATTGGCAATCCCCATCCGCTAACTATGACTTGCTTGCAGAATTATTTCATAGGGAAAACATGGAAATGAAGCAACTGAGCAACATTCATAATGAAATAACACTGGAAGTTTTGTTTGATATTTTCCAAACGTTTGATCTTCAAAATCAAGCAGGCAGTGAATATGGGGAAAACAGTGGGTTGCAGTGGGAATGGTTTTCCAAAATTCGTCCTGAGCAATATACACCTGTTCCTCCAGAACTAGATATTAGCAGTGAAACGCTTTTGCAAAAAGCTCAACAACAATGGAAGAAATGGCAGCAAGCTAATTTATCCCAGTGTTTGCCTAATCAAGCGCCAGTGATGAAAGATGCTGAAAAAATTCGACAGGCAACAGCAGCGAAAACCTTTAACAATTTGAAACGGCTTTTGACTGGGAAACGAACCTTAAGAGATATTGCCGTTGACACCAAACGAGACGTACTAGCAGTTACGCAAGCCCTTTGGGGTTATTATCAAAAAGGATGGTTAGCATTTCAAGAAGTTCCCGACTTTGATTTAGCCACCCTTGTTAGGCAACCTTCCAAATCCACTCCCACTGCAAGTGTAACCCCCTCAACCCCGGAAGCAAGTGCAACCCCCCACAAAAAGAATAAATTCCTTGTAGCTTGTGTTGATGATAGCCCTCAAGTGACTCAAACCATGGAACAAATTTTACAAGAAAATGGATATGAATGTATTAGTATTAATGATCCGCTACGAGCTAGTGCCACTTTATTAAAAGCCAAACCCGACTTAATTTTCTTGGATTTAATTATGCCTAATACCAATGGCTACGAAATTTGTAGTCAACTGCGACGGGTATCAAGTCTTCAGGAAGTACCGATTATTATTTTAACTGGAAAAGATGGTTTCATTGATCGCATGCGAGCGAAAATGGTGGGTTCAACTTACTACTTGAGTAAACCAGTGGAACGCAATGCAATTTTAGAAACTGTACACAAATACTTACCGAATAATTCTTCCACTCAATCGGAATTTAGCTCTAATATTTCATCTGCTCAAGCCTAATACAATATTAATAGAGATTACGGGAAACTAGCCATGAAAAAAGCATTAGTTGTTGAAGATTCTCAAACTGACTTACAAATTTTGTCCAGTTGTCTTGGACAAGAAGGTTATGATGTTGTTAAAGCAACCAATCATCAAGAAGCATTATCCTTGGTTAAACAGCAACCATTTAATGTCATTGTCCTTGATATTGTCTTGCCCGATCGCAGCGGATTTGAATTATGTCGCGAATTAAAAGCAGAAGAAGAAACGCGTCAAGTCCCCATTGTTATTTATTCCACCAAAAACAGTGACTTAGATAAATTTTGGGGAATGAAACAAGGGGCAGATGCTTATCTTGCCAAACCCATTGATACGGACGAACTAACCCGTACCTTACAACAAGTTGTGAAGTAACTGCGAGGTAAACAGTCGTGGTTTCCTCCTCCCAACCCAACTATTTATTTCCAGTAACCGACTCGGAAACAACCACAGCGAATGAGTCCTTACTCCGTTTCCACCTTGTCCCTGACACCACAGCGTTATTAACCATTTCTCAATTGAGCGAAGTTTTAAAAGTTAATACTCGTCAGATCGTGCCCATTCCCAAACTCCCCTCTTGGGTAATGGGAATTTACAACTGGCGTGGCGAAATGTTGTGGATGGTTGATTTAGGGGGGTTAGTGGGATTAACGCCCTTACCAGAACAATCCCTAGTGACAACTAATCTCCCCCTTTTGGTGTTAAGGCAAGAGGATGAAGTGGGTAACCGTCAAACCTTGGGGTTAATGGTTAACCAAGTGGAAGGCATTACCCGTTTAGATGCCAATGCCATTCAATCTCCCCCAGAATCAACTTTAACAGCAGAACTAGCCCAAGTATTACGCGGCTATTGGCTAAACCCCGAAGGGGAAATGTTAATGGTGCTATCAGGGGCAGCCATTTTTGAACAAATGCCCCAATCCACAGGATAACAATTGTCGAAGTTCTCCCATTAAAAACGATGACTCAAACCTCTCCCAAACCAGAAAAACAAGAACCACAACAATCCAGTTCCGAGCTACATAATGGACACAGTCCCACAGCAAAAACTGAACAAGAACAACCCATCAGCTACATAAGATTACAAGGAAGGGGACAAGGTCAACAACAATCGAGGCAACGGCAATCTCGATTGAGGCAGTTGTGGAGCAATCGAAACTATCGTACTAAATTAACTGCCATTGTTGCTGCTAGTGTTGGGATTCCCATTGTTGTGATTACTGGCGCTAATTATTATATTGCTCGTAGCAACTTATTAGATCAGTTAGACCAAAAATTAAAAGCGGAAATTGGCGGATTAGAGTCAATGATCCAGGAAGAACAAGAAAGGTTAGAAGAAAAAGCTCTCATTACTGCAGAGTATGCCCGAAAAACCGATGCCAATCTCAATGATCCCCAAAATGCGCAAAACGTAGTACAGAATACCTTGCCCAGCAATGCCAAAGACCGTGATTGGCACGATAGCTTTCATTTAGTTACTAATAGTGGCGGAAAAATTACTGGTGGACAAATTTTCAGCATTGACCCAGCTACATGGGAAAATCAACCGTATCCGCCTCTTCCTGATGTCTTTCAAAACCCACCTCAAGATTGGGAGCCCCAAGATTGGCAAGATTGGGAGCCCGAACCTCCAAATTGGGAACAACGTTCTCCCATTATTGATGCCAACTTAGGAAATCTTGGCATTGTCCAGAAAGCAATTGAAACTGGGAATACGCAATCCGCAGTAGAACTACTAGCCCCTAAGGATTTAGAGAAATTACGCCTTGCAGATCAAGCTGCCATTGGTGAAGAATCCAATCAACCGAGACCTCAACCAAAACAAGAGTTAGAAGACCCAGAGAAAAGACCCCTTCCTCCGGAGGAAGCTCCTGAAATCCATAATGGCAGAATGGGAATGGTGTTAATGGCAGTTCATCCCATTGAGAAAGATGGGAAAATTGTAGGAACTGCTATTCAGGGAGAGTTAATCAATCGCAATTACCGCATCGTTGACCGCATTAGAGCAAGGACTAGGGCTGATACGGTTACCATATTTGCTCAG
>JAHEOB010000200.1 GCA_018610095.1 Halothece sp. MAG | reverse complement strand
CCCCTCCCCGGGACACATAAGGAGGGGGTTGTACTACTTCTAAATCGGCTTGCGAATCAACTGAAGTACCCGGCTTATCAATGAGGTAATCATTTACCTTGACTTTACCCGCCCGAATTAACCGTTGTGCTTTTTGGCGAGAGTGACAAAGCTGACGAGTAACTAGTAAGGTATCAAGACGTTCTTTTGCCATAAATCGGTAATGGGTTATCGCGTTATCTCACCACAGTTTTTTCATGACAAAAAAATCCTCCCTTACTCAACAAGGGAGGAAAGTCATCAACTACACTAATTAATTTAGAACAAGCCTAAGGTAATTGATTCTTCTAAGGGATAGGTTGCTCCAATGCCTAACCAAAGGGTTACGACAGTGCCAATTAGAAATACCGTGGTTGCTACAGGGCGACGGAAAGGATTTTGAAACTTATTAACGTTTTCAATGAAGGGAAGAATCATTAATCCGATGGGAATAGCCCCCATGCATGCAATCCCTAATAGTTTGTTAGGAACAATCCGTAAAATTTGGAAAACGGGATAAAAATACCACTCTGGCAGAATTTCTAAGGGAGTAGAAAAGGGATCAGCAGGTTCGCCAATCATGGCTGGGTCAAGAACCGCCAAACTAACGCAAAGCCCAATAGTTCCTAAAATCACCACTGGAAAGGTATAAAGTAAATCATTGGGCCAAGCAGGTTCCCCATAATAACTATGACCCATGCCTTGTTTTAATTTTTCCCGAAGTTTGGGATCGCTTAAATCAGGTTTTTTTAATACACTCATTGCTTTTGTGTTCTCCTGTTGAGTTAGATTCCGACAACTCCTAAGGTTCGGTCTTTATAAGGGGCCGGAAATGCCTTGTTTCCGAATCATGAGGAAGTGCAGCAGCATAAATACCGCAATTAACCAAGGTAAAACGAAGGTATGTAAGCTATAGAAACGAGTGAGTGTCGCTTGTCCAACACTGACATCTCCTCGAATTAATTCCACAATTAAAGGACCGATTCCAGGAATTGCTTCAGGAACACCCGAGACAATTTTCACTGCCCAATAACCAATTTGATCCCAAGGAAGGGAATAACCTGTTACCCCAAAGGAAACAGTAATTACCGCTAAAATCACTCCCGTAATCCAAGTCAGTTCTCTGGGCTTTTTGAAGCCACCAGTGAGATAGACTCGGAAGATATGGAGAATCATCATTAAAACCATCATACTGGCGGACCAGCGATGGATGGAACGAATGAGCCAACCAAAGTTGACCTCAGTCATTAAATATTGGACAGAAGAAAAAGCCTCGGTAACAGTGGGCTTATAATAAAACGTCATTGCAAAGCCCGTTGCAAATTGAATTAAAAAGCAGACGAGGGTAATTCCACCAAGACAATAAAAAATATTAACGTGAGGCGGAACGTATTTACTTGCAACGTCATCCGAAATCGCCTGTACTTCCAGGCGCTCGTTGAACCATTGATAAATTTTAGAATCTGTTACTTGCTTAGTGAACATGAAGCCAGAGTTCCTAGATAAAACGCACTTATTTTCTGCGTACTCCTTAGATATTGTGACATTTTTCTCCCAGTTTAACCTGTGAGATAATCTATCGAAACGAAATCTAACATAAAAATCCCCTGAACTGGTGACAAGGTGAGTGTCACCACGCAGTAAGGGAATTCATCAGGATCCAGCAATGACGACAAGTTGAAAAAATGCTCTCTCGATGATTAAGTGCTATTATAAAACACCTGCATTGGCAAGTCCTAAAATGACACCAGCTCCAATAATATGACCGAAGCTAACGGTTGCTAACAATTCAGGAACACCAAAATCTTCTAAAATGGAGGGTTTAGGAAAGGGTAAATCTGGGCCAGCTCCTTTTTGTTGAATGGCAAAGCGACCAATGGCAATGCTAAAAATATTACATAGAATCATCACTAAGCCTACGGAAACACTCCAAGGAACGGTATTGGGTGTGGTAGCTTGCGTATCAGCGAGTAACGTTAACATGGCTTATCTTCTCCGCCTATATTTCACGGACTAAAAAAAATTATAAAAAGAATTTTGAATTAAACCCTAGCGTTGGGGGTCAAAAGTAACAAATGATTTACACTCATTCATATTTCTGAACAATGCGGGTCAAAATTTGTGGGATTACTCAAGTGGAACAAGCTAGCGCGATCGCGCAATTAGGGGCAAATGCACTGGGATTTATCTGTGTCGAAAGCTCCAAACGCTATATTTCCCCAGACCAAATTGCAGCGATTACGACTCATCTTCCCAGTGACATTTCTCGTATCGGGGTGTTTGCCAATTCTAACCTCGATCAAATCACCTCAATTGTGCAACAAGGGAACTTAACGGGGGTACAACTCCATGGACAAGAAACTCCTCAGTTTTGTCAACAACTGCGCGATCGCGTTCCGAATATCGAAATTATTAAAACCATTGCCATCAAAGATGAAACTTCCCTTTCTCAAATGGATGAGTATCACCCAATTGTCGATACCTTTCTGCTAGACACCTATCATCCCCAACAATTAGGAGGAACCGGTCAAGCCTTTAATTGGAACTATTTGGAACAATTTCGCCCTCCTCGCCCTTGGTTATTAGCAGGTGGACTGAATCCGAATAATATTCAACAAGCCCTTACCGTCACGCAACCCCATGGCATTGATCTTTCTAGTGGGGTGGAACGTTCCCCTGGGGATAAGGATTTAGCATTAGTTTCAGAGTTATTTGCTTTGCTGAATAACAGATGACTAATATTAAAGCACCTCCGAAAAGGAAAAATTGGGTGACGCTAAAACAAAGACCGTTGAGGGTAGGTTAGTCACTCTTTGCTGTAGTTCCTCATAATATGCCACAAAGTTCTCATCAGGGGCTGCCATTCCTAAAAAAATGAGATCCGCGTTTTTTGAATTTTCTTTGAGAATACGCTTAAAGGAACGATCTTCACTGACAATGACTTTGGGGATGGCACGAATACGTAACTCGTTTAGCAGTTGGTTTAAATTGTTTCGGGCTGGGGGAACAGCACTTTTCTGCTTAACGACTAACTTTAAGTAAATGGTGGCTTCTCGCCAACGAACGTCATTACGTAACAAGTAAGCTAATAGCAACATTAATCCCCCATTGGCTTGCATACTACCCCCCCACCACACATCAATGCGCCGACGTTTTCCAAACCCTTTGTTGTGGTTTTCTCGAAAAATGACTAAATTGCGGTTACTATGATGAAATTGGGTAATCATCTGACAGTAACTGTCACGATGAGTAGCAGACTCGCTATCTCCCAAAAGGATGGTATTGGGAACAATTGATCCTAAACCATAGGTATCGACTAATTGCTGCGCTCCCGTAAACGTCTCATTAGCTGTAGTGACTCGGACTAAAGCCTGGACCCCTTTTTTATATAAATAGTCTCGAATTCGCGCTTCAAATTGCCCTTTTTGTAAGCCACCCGCTTTATTTGTAAGCACGGTGGCAATCGTAATCAATCCTCGCTTTTGGATCAAACAGTCTGCTAATTCCACTAAGGACCAACGTTTCGTGGGTGCCCCAGACAACACTAGAAGATGAGGTCGCCAATTTTTGGGATCTTCTTGACGAAAATGTTGTTCGAGTTGGAACAGACCAATGCGTAGCAGTGTCATCCAAATGCCACGCCGAACATCTCCCCAAGTAACTTGTAACTGCCGCCGTTGTAACCAACTATAGATACTAATACTAACCATGGCAGCAACGACCGTGGCAAGGGGATTAATTAAAAACATTACCCCTAAACAGCCGATCGCGCCGAGAAAAGATAAACTCCAATGAACCCGAAATTGCGGTCGATAGGAAGGACTCTGCAAAAAGGCCTCAATGGCTGCTGATAGATTTAAGACTAAGTAGGTGGTCAAGAAAAACATGGTTAGTACTGGGGCAATTAAATTAAGTTCCCCCATATAAACCGCTGCCAGTACAACCACTAAAGTGACAGCTAACCCCACTCGCGGTTCGTCATTTTCGCCACTTCCTCTCCCTAAAAAGCGCATCCAACGAGGTAACACGCGATCCCTAGCTAGGGCTTGTAAAATTCTAGGCGCTCCTAAAATACTCCCTAAAGCACTACTGAGAGTAGCCCCCCAAACGCCTAGCAAAATGGCATCTCCCCAAAGTGCCGTTTCTTTCATAATTAAGGGCGTTTTTAATAAGGTTTCAGCATCCGCCCGAGTTGCCATGACAATCGGCAGCACCATGTAAATCACATAGCCGGTTCCAATGGCTCCTAATGTTCCCATCGGAATGGCTTTGGTGGGGTTTTTTAAATCACCCGACATATTGACCCCTGCCATAATGCCAGTAACCGCTGGGAAAAATACGGAAAACACTTGCCAGAATGGTTCCGAGAGGCGATCCGCTGCTCCCCACATTTCGATTTCAGTGGGTTCTAAGGAACTTCCAAAAAAGAAAGAAAGCAGTGATAGCGCGATCGCAGCCAAAATGAAATATTGCACCTTGATGGCAGCATTCGCAGACACCCATGCCACACCAGCGACAAAAATTGTGGCAGCTAAAGCAACATACTGTTGATTGAGTTCGGGAAAGGCAATCGCTAAACTTTCCGCAAATCCAATGGTATAAAGAGCCACCGAAAGTGCTTGGGCAAAATAAAGGGGAATACCAACAGCGCCACCGGTTTCAATGCCTAAGGAGCGACTAATCATATAATAGGCACCTCCGCCACCAACGACGCGATCAGTGGCGATCGAGGAAATCGATAACCCGGTGAGAAAGGTAATGGCGGTGGAAAGGGTGACAATGAGTAACGCTCCTAACAATCCGACATTGCCAACCACCCAACCAAAACGCAGATACATGATTACCCCTAAAATGGTAAGAATGGAAGGGGTATAAACTCCGCCAAACGCCCCTAGTTTTTTACGCTCTGGGGAAGCTTCTTTTTTCAGGAAGGGAAATTTAAACATAAAATGCTAGAGACTGACGCTGCTGAGTGTTATCTAGGCAGCACAATTGAGCTATCCTAACAGTCGTTAGTTTCCTTAAAGACACCCTTTGCGATAAAGTCATAGACAGCAGCCTTGAGGAGGAACGGGATGCAGGAATCTTCGGGAAAACATACTGCTATTAAAAATGCGGATTATCAAGCGCTAGAGTGGGATTTACTCACGCCCATGATGCAGCATTATATCCAGGTTAAGGAACAATATCCTAATGCCTTGTTGCTGTATCGAGTGGGTGACTTTTTTGAATGTTTCTTTCACGATGCGGTTACGGTTGCCCAAGAATTGGAACTGGTATTAACCAGTAAAGAAGGGGGCAAAGAAATTGGTCGTGTTCCCATGACAGGCGTTCCCCATCATGCCCTTGATCGCTATACTGCCATGTTAGTGGAAAAAGGCTACGCGATCGCGGTGTGTGATCAAGTGGAAGATGCTGCGGATGCTGCTGCCGAAAAGCGCATGGTGGAGCGTCAAATTACCAAACTCCTCACCCCAGGCACCTTAACGGAAGAGGGAATGCTTCATGCTCGCCGAAATAATTTTCTGGCTGCTGTTGTCATTGCCCGTGAGCATTGGGGATTAGCTTTTACCGATATTTCCACAGGTGAATTTTATACTACTCAATCCCAAAATTTAGAAACGCTTTCTCTCGAATTATTACGCCTGCATCCCTCAGAAATTTTATTTCCCACTGATGCCCCTGATATTGGGAGTATGTTACGCCCTGGAGAAACCTCCCAACATCTCCCTGAGGCTCTCCCGGAAAACTTTTGTTATACGCTACGGCCCCAAACTCAATTTAGTCCCGATCAAGCTCGTGATCAACTTTTAAATTATTTTCGCGTGAGTTCCCTAGAAGGCATGGGCTGTGAGCAACTGCCCTTGGGCGTGAGAGCAGCAGGCGGACTCTTATTCTATATTCAAGAAACGCAAAAAGCGCATCAAGTTCCCCTACAAAATCTTAAAACTTATACGCTCAGTGATTATTTAATTCTGGATCAACAAACTCGCCGTAATCTAGAAATTGTGCAAACGGTTCGCGATGGGACTTATCACGGTTCACTACTTTGGGCACTGGATCGAACTTGTACAGCGATGGGCGGACGCACCCTTCGTCGTTGGTTACTACAACCACTACTGGATTTAAAAGAGATTACGGCTCGTCAAGACACGATTGAAGAATTGATTAATCAGACCAATCTCCGTCATGAGTTGCGGGAACTGCTTCGAGACATTTATGATTTAGAACGATTAAGTGGTCGTGCTGGGGCAGGAACAGCCAATGCGAGAGATTTAAAGGGGCTTGCGGAGTCTTTAGTTCGTTTGAAGGAATTGACCCAGCTAGCCCAGCAAGGTAATTCTCCGTTTCTTCAGGCACTACAATCGGTTCCCGCAGAATTAGATGGCGTTGGGGAAAAAGTGCTTAATTCGCTAGTGGAGTCACCGCCCCAACAACTCGGCGAGGGGGGATTAATTCGCAATGGCGTGGATGAACAATTAGATCAAATGCGAGCCACCTTGGAGGATGATAAACAATGGTTAGCTCAGTTAGAAACCAGTGAACGGGAACGCACCGGGATTGCTAAACTCAAAGTGGGTTATAATAAAACCTTTGGCTATTACTTGAGCATTCCCCGCAGTAAAGCCAATCTTGCCCCCTCGGATTATGCCCGTAAGCAAACCTTAACCAAT
>JAHEOB010000199.1 GCA_018610095.1 Halothece sp. MAG | reverse complement strand
TACTGCTATAGGTTAGGGGTAGTTTTGAGCAACATTGGATACTTTTCAAACACCCTCTTAGAGTAATTAGTTTAGTTAAGACAGCGAAGAACGGGAAACTTAAGGAGGAAAAGACTGTTGCTACGATTGAGCCATGTCCGGATTCATCGCTGGTTGGGATATTTAGTTTTAGGACTGCTATTGCCCTTAGTCTTCGGCATTGCTAACGCTCAAACTGACTCTGACACAACGAACACTGACACTCCTGCTCAAGAAGTTATTGAAAATTACGAAAGCGAAATTAAAGTTCGCCAAGACGGACGTCTAAATGTGACTGAAACGATCACCGTTCGCAATACAGAGGGTGGTCAGATCAAACGGGGAATTTATCGCTACTTTCCGAATCCTGATTTTGAGGTTACATCAGTCAAGCGGGATGGTGATCGCGCAACCTATCGAACGGAAGTAAATAATGGTCGCAAGCGCATCGAGATTTGGAAGAAAGATGTTTATTTAGATCCAGGTAGTTACACCTACCAAATTCAATACTTAACGGACCAGCAAATCGAAGACAAAGCGAAACAGGATCAGCTTTATTGGAATGTCACTGGTCAAGATTGGGCTTTTCCGATTCAAAAGGTTCAAGCAGAAGTAATTTTGCCGCAAGAAATCCCCAGTAGTGACATAAAGCTAAATGCCTTTACTGGGTATGAAGGGGACAAAGGCTCTAGCTATGAAGCGAACTTAAAGGGAAATACAGCCAAATTTACTACGACTAGGACACTTAACAAACGCGAAGGCTTGAGTGTTGTTGTTAATTTCCCTGCTGGATTTGTTGAGAGTACACAAGCAATTGATCGCTCAACTTCGTCCGAGCAAGATAATTCTTTTTGGTTTACGGTTATTGGAATGTTGGTGCTTTGGTTTATTGGATCAGTTTGTTTAGTATCATCTTTAATATTCATATTTTTCGGCTTAGCTTACCTGCAGGCAAAAGTGGAGAAAAAATACAATATCAACCTGTCCATAGGTAAACGTCACCATCGTGGTCGCCGTGGTGGTGCCGGTGGCGGTGCTGCTGGTGGTGCTGGTGGAGGCGGTGCCGGTGGTGGCGGTGGCGGTGCTGGTGGAGGGGGAGGAGGTGGAGGAGGAGGTGGTGGTTAGAACAACCGCATCATCTTTGCCATCAACTGCCCTATTTTCCACTGACAAGATTGACCGAAAGTTATTTAGAACCCCAGGAGGAAAAACTGTTGCACCGATTAAGCCATCTCCGGATTCATCGCTGGTTGGGATATTTACTCTTAGGATTGCTATTGCCCTTAGCTTTTGGCATCGCTAACGCTCAAACTGACTCTGGCACCACTGAGACTCCGACTCAGGAAGTAATTGAAAACATGGATAAAGAACAAACTCCAGCAGGACAGTCTGATGGCATGGTTAATAACTATGTAACTGCTTGGGGAAGCTCAAGCGCTGGTGGTGACCTCACAGGTAAAGACAGTAAGTTTGCTACAGGAGTGCCAAAAGGGGAACTAGAAAATGTTCAAGACATCTTTTCTACTAAGAATGCCTTTGCAGCACTAAAAGAGAATGGCTCAATAGTCACTTGGGGTGACTCAACTCTTGGTGGCAATCTCACGGGTGAAGAGAGTGACAAAGCTACAGGAGTAACAGGAGAAAAACTAGAAAATGTTCAAGACATCTTTTCTACTAGGGGAGCTTTTGCAGCGCTAAAGGAAGATAGCTCAATAGTAACTTGGGGAAACTCAAGCGCTGGTGGTGACCTCACAGGTAAAGATAGTAAGTTTGCTACAGGAGTAACAGGAGGGAAACTAGAAAATGTTCAAGACATCTTTTCTACTGGTGCTGCCTTTGCAGCACTAAAAGAGAATAGCTCAATAGTCACTTGGGGACATTCAGCTTTTGGTGGCGACCTCACAGGTGAAGACAGTGACATTGCCACAGGAGTGCTAAGAGGAGAACTAGACAATGTCCAAGAAATCTTTTCTACTGGTGCTGCCTTTGCTGCCATTGTAGAGGGTAGCCCCACTAACTCTACATCCTGGATTGAACAATTGCTTAAATTTGTCGTTTTCTTCGTTATGGTAGGTACTGTTATCTTTATCTTTGCCATTAACGATGAATCTAGAGGTGGAACAGGAGGAGGTCACGGTACGCTCTAGAGGAGGAGGTTAGAAAAACCATATCGTTTTTGCCATCAACTGCCCCATTTTCCACTGACACGATTGACCAAAAGTCATTTAGAACCCCAGGAGGAAGAGCAAGTTGCACCAATTGAGCCATCTTCGCATTCATCGCTGGTTGGGATATTTACTCTTAGGATTGCTGTTGCCCTTAGTCTTTGGCATTGCGAACGCTCAAACTGACTCTAGCACCACTGACACTCAGGCGACTGCCCAGGAAGTTATTGAAAACTACAAAAGTGAAATTGTCGTTAGCAAAGACGGACGGCTGAAAGTGACTGAAACCATTACCGTTCGTAATACAGAGGGTGGTCAGATCAAACGGGGGATTTATCGTTATTTTCCTAATCCTGATTTCAAGATTCAGTCAGTTAAACGGAATGGCGATCACGCTACTTATCGGACTGAAGTAAATGATAGTCGCAAGCGCATCGAGATTTGGAAGAAAGATGTTTATATCGATCCAGGAACTTACACCTACCAAATTCAATATTTAACCGACCAACAAATTGAAGACCTAGGTTCACATGATCGATTGTACTGGAATGTCACTGGTCAAGATTGGACGTTTCCGATTCAACAAGTCCAAGCAGAAGTGGTCTTACCGGAAGAAATTCCTAGCAATCAAATTACACTAAATGCATTTACTGGATATGAAGGGGAAAAAGGTTCTAGTTATCAAGCGAACTTAGAGGGAAACATAGCTAAATTTACTACGACTAGAACATTTAATCAACGTGAAGGGTTAAGTGTAATTGTTAGGTTTCCACAAGGCTATATAAACAATATCAATCCATTAGAGCCAATTGTTCCTAAAGTAATTTTTAATTACCTAACTGTCCTATATCCATTGGTTCCTAGAGTAGTTTCTATTTACCTAACTGTCTCATTTCCAGTGTTAGGAATAATAGCAACTATCTTCTCTTATTTCAATTATCGTCGTGAAGTGATATCAAATAACCGTAGTGGCCTCAGTAGTCTCTTTGGAACAAGAGCAAGATCTAACTTCGTGATTTTCTCTTGGTTTTTTATTGGCTCTTTACTAGCTTTGTTTGCAATTGTGCTTTTAACTTGTTCCGTAATGTTGGTAGCTGGTAACCAAT
>JAHEOB010000198.1 GCA_018610095.1 Halothece sp. MAG | reverse complement strand
GGAAGAACTTTCTAATATGGAAAGCAGCCACTCCCAACCACACCAACAGGAAGAACTTTCTAACAGGGAAACCAGTCACTCCCAACCCCACCAACAGGAAGAACTTTCTAACATGGAAACCAGTCACTCTCAACCCCACCAACAGGAAGAACAACAGCCAACGGAATCCAGTTACCAAAGCAATGAAACCAACCCTCTAGATTCTCTGGAAATCACTTCGCCAAAGCCAAATAATGATGATGACGCTTCAAAAGAAGAAGCTGTTGCCACTGCGAATGAGGATTCTTCATCAGTTCCTATGCCTGCGCCACTCATTCAATCGAACCAGAACCGCAAAAAGCGTAAGTCTTATAGCTCCGTTAAATTACCTGATTTTTTCTGATCGTGTCACCGATTCAGTGCGAAAAAACGGAAAAATCAGTTAAACTAACACCTAAAGAGGTTTATCTTAACCCCTATTGTCGCTTATATCGCTCTCAAAATACCTATGAATCCAACTGCAACTGGACTAATAACTAACACTGTCGTTAATTTTATTAATATCTATCTTGTACTGATTATTATTCGTATTCTTCTGAGTTGGTTTCAAACCACGGGCTGGGCACAACAAGGCATGGCGTACCTCAGCCCGATTACTGATCCCTACCTTAATATTTTCCGTTCTGTCATTCCCCCACTCGGTGGCATCGACTTATCTCCAATTTTGGCAATTCTAACCCTACAATTGCTTACGGGATTAATTAGTGCTTAAAGCAGCTTTCAAAGCGTGTTTAAAATCAAAAACCTCCTCTCGGGCTAACCCGACTGGGAAATCCTGACGCCTTGAATTGTTCTAACCTTAATGGCGTTGGTTGATTGGCAGGGACACTAATTTGAATGCTGAAATCACTAACGCCAGGGGGAACTTCTGTGATGGAACCGACACGAGTGCGATTTTGTATCACTGGATTCCCGTTAGCGTCATAAATTCGTCCATAAACATCCGCATCATAAATGGTTTCATCTGATGGATTGGTGGCTTCACCTGTGATCAAATAACAAACGGCAGTTTGAGTACTACCACTCATGACCCCTCCTTGGTACTCTTCTGGACATTTCTCGTAAGAGAGATCGGATAATTCAATCTCAGTCATAGCATGAGCAGAAGGGGAGATTAGCATTCCCATCATCCAAAATAAAAAGGAAAATGCAATTACTGTTAAGGTCTGGAATTTCATCGCTATTTTACTGCTAACGCATCAACGTCCTTTTGTTACTGTATCGTATTGCTTACAGATTCATCTCTAAAGATTGAGCCCTCATTAGAAAAACTGCCTGATCGCGCAACCCCATAATAAGCGAATTTCGAGACCAAATTTTCCATCATAGCGACTCAATTGGCAAAATGTTGTTCAGATTGGACACTTCAGTGAGGAGAGTTAAAAATTTTTGTTAAAATCAATAATAAACTATAAGAAAATTGAGGATTGCTCAAAATGAGCCAAAAACAAACGGTTATTGCTCCTTCTATATTATCTGCTGATTTCAGTCGTTTAGGAGAAGAAGTTAAAGCGGTAGATCAAGCAGGGGCTGATTGGATCCATGTGGATGTCATGGATGGGCGGTTTGTGCCCAATATTACTATCGGTCCTTTGGTGGTAAACGCCCTTCGTCCTTTGACTGATAAGCCCCTGGATGTCCACTTAATGATCGTGGAACCGGAAAAATATGTGGCGGATTTTGCCGAGGCTGGCGCTGATATTATTTCTGTTCATGCGGAACACAATGCGTCCCCGCATCTGCATCGCACATTACAGTTAATCAAAAGCCAGGGCAAACAAGCAGGAGTGGTTTTAAATCCCTCCACTCCATTAGATTTAATTGATTATGTCCTCGATATGTGTGATTTAGTGCTCATTATGAGCGTTAATCCTGGATTTGGAGGACAGAAGTTTATTTCCAATGTCGTTCCCAAAATCCGTCAACTACGACAAACTTGTGATGAACGGGGCTTAGATCCCTGGATTGAAGTGGATGGCGGATTGAAAGCCAATAATAGTTGGCAAGTGCTAGAAGCGGGGGCAAATGCCATTGTTGCTGGTTCCGCAGTATTCAAAGCAGATGATTACGCCAGCGCGATCGAGGGCATCCGCAATAGCAAACGCCCAGAACCTGAATTAGCAACGGTGTAATAAACCAAAATATTTCCTGCTAAAAAGGGGAACTTCCTTGGATAATAGGATTTTCTCCTTTTTTTAAACTGCAAATTTCGGTAAGAATGCTGAGTCTCACGAAGTTGCACTTTGGAAAGATGATGGAACCTTACTAGCATCAACAACAATGTGGTGGTTTCCTTGAACCTCGGTTTTTTTTTCTTTTTATAGGGAAAAGTGATTTGTAATTGGAAACATCGTCTCCTACTTTAACCTGTTGCCATCATTTTGATCACAAAATTAAAGGCTCCAACTTGGCTGCTACCTCCTCCATAACACTGTCAGGAGCGGCTTCAATATATTCCGTCTCTCGTTCCTTCCAATCGACACTTCTGAGATGATGAACCAAAACCGCTCCGTAAATTCTTCCTGGGTTGTTAACAATTTCCACTTCTAAGGAAAACCCTTTAACTTTGGTCGTAATCGGGCAGACAAAAGCCAGAGAAGAAACTTCATTGAAGCGTTGGGGAGAAATAATGAGGGCAAAACGCTTGCCCGATTGCTCTCGTCCGGTACGAGGATTGAGATTAAGATGGACAAAGTCGCCGCGATCGGGGACATACATCGCAGTTACCAATTTTCTTCTCCCCTGGACTCTCCCCAGTCCATTTCTCCTTCAAAGTGCTCTGGAGTAACCCCTTCCAATAACTCGTCTAGGGTATATTGCTTTTTCCGTTTCCGTTGCGGAATGAGAACCACACATCCTTCCTCGGAAATACGAAACGATACCTTAGCTCCTTCTTCCAGATTAGCCTGTTCCGCGATTGTCTGGGGAATCCGAACCGCTAAGCTATTTCCCCATTTTTTCACTGAGGTTGTCATGGTAAATCCTGCTTGGCAATATGTATATATATAATAGATACTAAAGAGGAAGATGTCAATTCGAGTCTTGTCTAAGCCGAAGCTACCGACAGGGCTTTTTGACCAATAATACCAGGATTCAAACCCCGTCATTAATGCTGTCAGGAATGCATGTGTTAAAATGTTAGGTTACAGTTTCCAACTTCAAAATATTTATCCAAGAGTTTAAGTTAAAACGTTATTTTTCCTTCTAAGATTCAAACATCCTCTGCCAAACGTGACACTAGGATCAACCATTAACCTCAAACAATTAGCTAGGGGAGACAGTTTAACTGTCACCATTGACCGCTTTAATAACAAATATCTGGGAGAAACCGATTTACAGGGAAAAACTGTTGTGGTTCCTGGTAGTATTCCAGGAGAGACGATTCAGGGAGAAGTGATTCGTAATTGGAAACGTCGTCTCCTGCTTAAACCTGTAGAAATTGTTAATCCCAGCCGCGATCGCGCTACGCCGGAATGCCAACACTTTACCACTTGTGCTGGGTGCCAATTTCAGCATATTGACTACCAAGCCCAATTAGAAATCAAACAATCCCGATTGCAAAGTTATTTTGATGACGATCATCCCGCAACGCCCATCCCCCTAAGAGGCATTATTGGTTCTCCTAACCCTTACCGTTATCGCAACAATATCAAACTCCATGGGCCGGGGGAACCAGGATTCTGGCAAGTGTTAGGGGTAGATATGATGCGCAATCAGGAATGCCCCATTTGTGTGGAAAGTGTGGAACAAGCCCTGCAAGAACAACGGCAACAACGCTTTCAAGAGTTTACCAATCAAGGCATTCTTAATGTTCTGATTCGGGGAACTAAACGGGGAGAAGTGTATGTGGGACCAGAACATCCTAATCCTGATGAGATAGCATGGTTAACCGAAGAATTAACCCATCCCTTAACCGGTGTAACTTATGAATTAGTCGTTCCTGCTCATGCTTTTTGGCAAGGCAGTACGCCGATGCTACCGAAATTAGTGGAACAAGTGGTGCGTCCCATACAACAATTTCAACCTGAAAAGCTCATTGAAAGTTATTGTGGGATGGGATTATTTGGCTTAATGAGTGCCCCCTTTGCCAAACAAGTTATCGGGATTGAAGATAATCCCCTCGCCATTGAAGCTGCTAACCAAAATCAACAAAATTTAGCGGTTAATAATCTTGAGATTTTCCATGGCAAAACCGAAGATTACTTATCCGATTTTCTCGCGAATCTCCCTTGGGAAAAATCCAGTTTAATTGTTGATCCGCCACGCAGTGGACTCCCCAAAAAAGTGCTAAAACAGATTTTACGCTATCCACCGCAACAATTAGTTTATGTCAGTTGTAGTCCCGAGAGTTTTGCCCGTAATCTAAAACAATTGTGTCGCGACACTTATCAATTACAAGATGTAGTTGGGCTTGACTTATTTCCCCAAACCAAGCATTTAGAAAGTGTTGGCGTCTTAGAACGACTTTAACCGAGGTCAACAAGATAAGTCTCTCCCGCAACCGTAACGCGATCGCCGTTGACTAATTTTCGACCTCGGCGCGTTTCAATTTCATCGTTAACTAAAACGTATTCTTCCCAGATCATCATCTTGGCTTCTCCTCCCGTT
>JAHEOB010000197.1 GCA_018610095.1 Halothece sp. MAG | reverse complement strand
TGTCAAAAATCCCCATGAAAAAATTAGCAAAATGCTTCAACAAAGCGAAATTGGTCAACTTTGGCCGCCAGTTCCCATTGGGGAATGGTATATAATTGTCCGCTTAGAAAAGCTAATTTCCGCTCAACTGGATGAGGCAACCCGTCAAAAACTTCTAAATGAACTGTTTAATCAGTGGCTGGAACAGCAAGTTCAAAAACTGGTTAGGATTGAATCTTTAAATACTGAAACGTCTGAGGTTACTTAAATGAGTTTTACCACAACGGATTTGGCATCTTTCCTCAAACGGCATTTTCCATTTAATTACCTTCCTGAAACCGCTTGTGAGAACTTATCGGAGAAATTACAGCCCTTACGCTACAAAATGGGGCAAACCATTGCTTTGAAAGAACGCATGCCCACCGAACTTCATATTATTTATGAAGGGCAAGTTCGGTTATTAGGGTATGCATCAAGCACTCAAGTGCCAATCACGCTAGAATTGGCAAATCCAGGAAAACTAATTGGTTGGGTTGGTTTAGTGCGCGGGGTTCCCTGTGAAACAGCGATTGCTTCGGAACCATCCATTTGTTTGAGCTTGAAAGCAGAAGATTTTTGGGAGATTTATCAACAGTATGAGGAGTTTCGAGAAGCACTGCAATATCACTGTAGCGCGATCGAAGCCTTTAGTCTCCTCTCCCAAGAAATGGATCGCCAACCGCAAAGTGGCTGGGATATCAAAGCCATTACCCAAAACAGTTTAGAAAATGCCGTTGTGACTACCCTGACTCCTGGCAAACTAAGAATTAATAATCTTGCTAGGGATCATCCCTTCAATGAACAACAGAGAATCTGGCTAGTGAGTGGGGGTGGAAAAATTGTTGATTTTCCAGTGGGGAGTCGGTTAGATATTGCAGAACTCAATGGCAACGTTTTGACCATTGAAGGAGAACAACCAGCTCGCTTAGTTGGTTTTCGTCGCCAAGATATTCCTTGGTTACAGGCTAATGCCATAGGCTCTGATACTAAACCGGAAGCAGCGAGTGAACCAGCAGCATCAACTTGGCAAGATACCGAAATTCCAGAAGCTCCTAGTGTGATTCCTGGTACAGATGAGTATGAATCACAAGGGCAAAGGGTTGGTGTTAACAAGTATCCTCATGTGCGATCGCGCAGTGATAGTCACTTTGATCGCGCCCTTGCTTGTTTTCAAATGGTGGCTCAATATTTTGAAGTTCCGTTTCGTCGCGATGTCATTCGACGGGTATTAAGTGATCAATTGCAACGGCATGATACCTTATCCCTTCCTATTGCTGGCGCGATCGCGGAATTACTAGGACTAAAAGCTCAATTAACCACCCTCCCTGTCAAATCCATTTCTCGCATTAATCCTCCCGCTTTAATTCGCTGGGGCGAAGACTTAGCCCTGCTTTATGACAGTAATGATCGAGAAGTGGTTTTAGGAACTCCTCAACAAGGAGTCATTACTAAATCAATTAGCGAATTTACCGAAACGTGGGGAGAAGGCGGGCAAGTTCTACTGTTAGAAACCACAAAAGAAACACCGCAACAACGTTTTGGGCTCTCATGGTTTTGGCCCTACATCAAGAAATATAAAGGACCACTGACGGTTGTCTTTTTCGCGTCTTTCTTCGTGCAATTATTTGGATTGGCCAACCCGCTCATGATGTTGGTCATCATTGACAATGTTATTGCTCAAAATAACCCACAAGCTCTAAACTTCTTCGGTACTTTTCTGGTTATTGTTGCCATTTTTGAAGCGGTGGTTACATGGTTACGTACCCGTATCTTTGTCGATACTACCAATCGTATTGACATGAGTTTAGGGTCAAAAATTATTGACCATCTATTACGACTTCCGCTGCGCTATTTTGAAAAACGTCCAGTTGGCGAATTATCCAGTCGCGTTGGTGAGTTAGAACAGATCCGCCAATTTTTAACGGGAACGGCCTTAACGGTTCTTCTCGACTCCATTTTCTCAGTTGTCTATATTGTCGTTATGGCATTGCTGAGTTGGAAACTAACGCTTGCCACCTTATCCGTTATCCCCCTAATGATGGGGTTAACGTTATTGTTTTCTCCCAAAATTCGTCAACAAATTCGTACCAAAGCAGAACGCCATGCTGCTACGCAATCCCACTTGGTGGAAGTTTTATCAGGCATTGAAACCGTCAAAGCTCAAAATGTTGAACTGAAATCCCGTTGGCGTTGGCAACAATTATATTCCCGTTACATTGCTGCTGGGTTTAACAATGTTATTACTTCCACCCTTTCTAGTTCGAGTACGACCTTCCTAACGAAAATTTCTGGTGTAATTGCCATTTGGTATGGCGCACATTTAGTTCTGCAACAAGAATTAACCTTGGGGGGCTTAATTGCTTTTCGCATTATTGGGGGTTATGTCACTAATCCCTTACTTCGTCTTTCCCAACAATGGCAAAACTTTCAAGAAACCGCTCTATCGTTAGAACGCCTTAGTGATATTGCTGATACGCCTCAAGAAGGAGAACGAGATCAAAATAATATTCCCATGCCCCTAATTCAGGGAAGGATTCGCTATGAAAATGTTTCCTTCCGCTTCAAAGATAGCGGTCCCATGCAACTGAATAATATCAATGTTGAAATTGAACCCGGTCAGTTTGTAGGGGTTGCTGGGGAAAGTGGTGCCGGTAAAAGTACCCTGACGAAATTACTAGCTCGGCTTTATGAACCGGAAACAGGGAAAGTTTTAATTGATAACTATGATATTTCTAAAGTGGAACTTTACTCGCTACGACGACAAATCGGTGTGGTTCCTCAAGATCCGTTATTATTTGAAGGAACCGTTCAAGAAAATATTGCATTAACCAATCCAGAAGCCACCACAGAAGAAGTGATTGAAGCTGCTAAAACGGCTGCTGCTCATGACTTTATTATGGATTTGTCCAGTGGCTACAATACTAATGTGGGTGAACGCGGTGCAGCTTTATCAGGGGGACAACGCCAACGGGTCGCGATCGCGCGAACCATTTTGCAACGCCCGCAATTAATTGTCTTAGACGAAGCCACCAGTGCCCTCGATTATAATACGGAAGCACAAGTTGCTCAGAATCTGTCAGAAGTTTTTCGAGATCAAACCGTATTTTTGATTACTCATCGCTTAGCCACCATTAAAAATGCTGATCTGATTTTAATGATGGATAATGGCAGAATTGTAGAGCAAGGAACTCATGATGACTTAATGGCATTACAAGGTCGCTACTTTTATCTTTATCAACAGCAAGATGCCCGCACTTAAAGGCAATTACTGACACACATAAGGAGTTCAATCATGACTCAAGGAAATGGCAAACCAAGTGACTCCATCGTTCCCAATAATCAAAACACAACCAGTTCTGAACTAGAAAAGTCGGAACCAGCAACGACTGCAATTGATCATCCTGCTGAACAAGAGTTTGATCAATCTGTCATTTTGCGCCAATCTCCAAAATGGCCAGTAATTGCTATATTAACGCTTTTGGGCGTTGTTAGTGCTGGAATTGCTTGGGCTTATTTCGCCAAAATTGAACAAGTTGTTGAAGCCCGAGGGCAATTGAAACCTAAAGGCGATGTTAAAGAAGTTCAATCACCAACTAACGGTGTGGTTCGAGAATTAGGAACCAATGAACAAGGTGATACCTGGGAAGAAGGGGATTATGTAGAAAAGGGAGAAATCCTATTACATTACGATTCAGAGCCAGTAGAAGCTAAAATTAAATCTAAACAGGAAATTCTGACCAATTTACAACAACAAAATAGCTTTTATCGGCAAATTATGAATCAAGCAACCACTTCTGGTCAAGCCGTGGAAGCGAAAGTGGAACGCTTAGATATTCCCCAAGAAATTGCGATGTTGGCTCGCAATCGCATGGCCTTAAAAGAGGAAAATCGGCTTTACCGTGCCCAACTTGGGATGGAAAATCCTGATGAAAATTTAACGCGAGATGAACGAGAACGCTTACAATCCTCCAAGGAAGAAGCACAGAGCCGTCGTGAAGCAGCTCGCTTGCGAGTGCAAGAGGCAAAAAGTCAACTGCAACAAGTGGAGGTTGAGTTAGCAAATGCGAAAACTCAACTGAAGACAGAACAAGAAAAATTTAATAATTTAAGTAAGCTCATGGAAGATGGCGCGATCGCAGAGCTTCGGTATGTGGAACAAAAACAAAAAGTACAACAGCAACAATCTAAAGTCGAACAATTACAAGAGGAAAAACAACGTCTGAATTTAGAGATTGAACGCGCCCAAAAAGAACTCGAAAATACGCAAGCAACCACTGACAAAGATGTTTTAGATCGCATTGCTGAAAATAAACAACAAATTGCACAAATTGATAGTCAATTAACGAGAAATTTAGTGGAGAATCAACAGCAAATTTCTGAAATTGAAAGTCAAATCACTGAACTGAAGCAACAGAATAATTATCAAAATTTAAAAGCACCGAAAAGTGGTACTATTTTTGACTTACAAGTGGGTTCCGATTCCGCAGTGCAAAATAGTGAAACCATCATGAAAATTGT
>JAHEOB010000196.1 GCA_018610095.1 Halothece sp. MAG | reverse complement strand
TGATGGTATGTATCTGGCAAGTGGCAGTGAAGATGAAACGATTAGAATTTGGCATTTACAAGGTGAGAGTCAAAGAATGTACGAATCGCTCTCTATTTCCAATTTCTCAAACCAATCACCACAGTGGTAGCCAAATGTGAGAATTTCCGATAGTATAAAGATTTGAAAAGGACGAGAGCAATCAATCCTGTGTGGATTACCTCAACCCCAGAACGAGCATTAACCCCAACCGCGATCGCGCTGGGGAATTTTGATGGTGTTCATTTGGGACATCAATCGGTGATTCAACCGGCTTTGCAGCAAGCTGTTCGTTCCACGGTGGTTACCTTTGATCCCCATCCCCGAGAATATTTTCGTGGCGAAAGCTGTTTGCTGCTTACTCCCCGAGAGGAAAAAATTCGTCACCTGAAACGATTAGGAATACAACAGTTAGTCTTACTCCCGTTTAATCAGCAACTGGCTTCCCTCTCTCCAGAAGCCTTTGTCAAAGACATTCTCATCCAACAATTAAAGCCTCATTTTATTACCGTTGGGGAAAACTTCCGTTTTGGCTATCAACGTCAGGGAACTGCAGAAGACCTCAGCGCGATCGCGTCACCGTTTGGGATTACCGTTAAGATTGTCGGTTTACAAACGGATCATCAACAACGCATCAGTAGTTCTCGAATTCGACAAGCCCTTAGTGAAGGGAATATTAACCTAGCCAATCAACTTTTAGGACGATCCTATTCCTTAACGGGATCAGTGGTGACAGGTCAACAGCGAGGACGCACCATTGGGTTTCCCACCGCCAACCTTGATTGTCCCCGCAATAAATTAATTCCTCGCTACGGTGTTTATGCCGTGCTAGTTAGCAGTCCTATCAACTCTCTTGTTAATCCTCATCCTGCTGTGATGAATATTGGCATGCGTCCCACCGTTAATGGCGAATTTCCCACAATCGAAATTCATCTTCTAGACTGGACAGGAGACTTATATAATTATCCCCTAACCGTAGAATTAAAACAATTTCTGCGTCCTGAACAGAAATTTTCCTCCCTAGAGGAACTTAAAGCACAAATTGCAGATGATTGCCAACAAGCACGGCAATGTCTCAATGATCCCTCACTAGTCACCAGTGATCCCTATTTATGAGAGAACAGATTCAACAACTCACCGACAACATTGCCCGTATTTTTGTCGGAAAAGACACCTCGGTTCGGCTTGTCATTGTCGCCCTTTTGAGTGGGGGGCACGTTCTTTTGGAAGATGTGCCTGGGGTGGGTAAAACCCTCCTTGCCAAATCCCTAGCCCGTTCCATTAATGGCAAATTCCAACGGATTCAATGCACTCCCGATTTGCTGCCCTCAGATGTCACCGGAACCAATGTTTGGAATCAGCGCGATCAAATATTTGAGTTTGTTCCCGGTCCCATTTTCACCAATATCTTTCTCGCTGACGAAATTAATCGGGCAACCCCCCGCACTCAATCAGCGTTACTGGAAGTGATGGAAGAACAACAAGTCACTGTCGATCGCGAAACCCGAACTGTGGAAAAACCGTTTTTTGTGATAGCCACCCAAAACCCTGTGGAGTACCAAGGAACGTTTCCCTTGCCAGAAGCACAAATGGATCGTTTTGCCTTATCCCTGAGTTTAGGGTATCCCAGTGAACAAGAAGAGTTACAGATGTTACAGAATGAGGGGAGCAGTTTAGACGATTTGCAGCCTACGATTTCCCTACAAGATGTGCTGACGTTGCAACAGCAAGTCTCAAATGTGAAAGTTACAGAACCGCTACAGCAATATATTCTGAATTTAGTTCGAGCCTCCCGAGAGGATGAAGAGGTGAGCCTCGGGGTAAGTCCTCGCGGCAGCGTTACGCTCCAGCGTACCACCCAAGCCTTTGCCTTTTTGGAAGGCCGAGATTATGCCATTCCTGATGATGTGAAATTCCTTGCCCCTTATGTTCTCTCTCATCGCTTAATTACTCCCAGTGGGGGCAAAGAGAAAATCATTATTGACCGGATTTTACAATCGGTTCCTGTAGAGGCCTAACCATTAATCGAGATAACTATCAGCCTCTTCCGATTCCCTTGCAAAGGCTAACCAGAGCGGAAACTGAAGTAGTGCCAAATTCACTTCATTTTCGCTTTGATCAATAATAATAAGTGGTAAATCGTCATCATCGATCACCCGTTGCGCTCGCTGTACCAATGCGTCTGGGTTTTCAAATAAGACCACCCCTCGGCTGGGACCAAAATCACTGCGGGAGATGCCTAAACAGTCTTGCAGCCCTCTACGCCATTCTCCTAACCGTTCTGGGGAATCCGCTAAAACCAAGGTTCGTAAGCATTCCCCATAGAGTTCCCGTAACACAGAAATAATGGCAGAGGCAACTAATACATTTTGTAAGCGACTTCCCATGGTGGGAATTGCCCCTCGCCCTGCCAGGCTAAAAAACCAATCCTGAACCCGATCCGAATGAATAGGTTCAAAGGTTCGTCGTAATTGCCAAGGGGGACCATAATAGTCAGGAAATGTGCGATACTGATCCAGCAGTTCCTGAATGCGATCGGCTTGTTCCTCCCATTGTTGTTGCGCAAAGGGGGGAGAACTGCTTTTTGTATCAACAGGAGATTGTTCAGCCGGGGTTTCATCTTCCTGTTCCGCAGGCGGTTGCTCAAAACTGGGTAAATCTAACTGTTCCGCAGCAACTGCTAAATCTTGTAAACTTCCCACCAAATAGTCTTTAAATCCTTGTACCCGAACTGCTAACTCTTGGGAGACGCCTGCAAACGTAGTGCGCATTTCTTGTTCAGCGCGATCGCGCCGACGTTCTAATTGTTCCACAGATTGCTGCAAATTTTGACGCTTTTCTTCTAACTCTTGCAGCCCCTGTTGCACCATTTGATTTAACGCTTCTTTGGTTTCGGCAGTTTCTTGCGCAATACGTTCTTGTTTTTCCGCTTCTAAGGTTTTAATTTCTTTTTCTAACTGGGCTTTTTGGGCTTTTAATTGCGCAATTTCCGTTTGTAATTGTTCTGAAGACGCTTGTGGCGTTTCTTCCGTTGGATTGCTCGCTTCTAACTGATTTTCTTGAGAAACTTGTTCTGGAGAATTGGATTCTTCGGTAGGCATAAATATACTAAAGGAATTAACTTTTTGGCTATTTAGTTTTAAAGGATTAGTCGCAAAAAAAGGAATTAACTTTCACTACCTTGATTGAAATTGCAACGTTCTTCTAAACAGGTTTTTAGCATTTTAGCATCAAAAATAATGGGTAAAAAATGAATACTATTGATTTCTTTAAAATAAAATAGAATAGGAAGTTGGGGCCAAAAAATTTTCCAATTTTGCCAATCCGAGTAGGGAAAACGACGAATCATTTTCTCAGAGCGATAAACTTCTAATGCCGTATCTGTAAAAGTGAGACGAATAATCGCCATTTGCACCATTAGAAAAAAAGAAAACAAACTAATGATAATTCCCAAAATTAACTCGATTAAAGCAATAATTTTACTTCCAAATAAGAAGGAATTTCCTAAAAAAATGAATGCTAATCCGATAGCAAAGATACCAAGGGGTAACCAAAAACTGGGCGGAAGAGTAATTCTTGCTTGTGCTGAATCAGAAGATGTTAGTGTCATCAGACAGTAACCTCCATAACTGTTTGTTTCTATCTTCTCATGACATGCCCTGAAACGCAGTTCCAGTTCCGCTAAACATTACCCAAGATAAGAGAAAGTTGCTGATAAAAATTGCCAGTAGGGCTGTTACTACTGCTGTTGTCGTCGATTGTCCTACCCCTTTTGCTCCGCCAGTTGTGGTGAGTCCCCAGTTGCAACCAATAATGGCGATCAAAGCCCCAAAGACCACCGCTTTAATTAAGGAACTTAATAAATCCCACACGCTTAAAAAATTTTTGGCGGACTCTAAAAAGACGGTATTAGACAGATCATAGAGCGTGGTTGCAATGAGTAACCCTCCTGCAATGCCAATAATCAAGGAAAATATCGTTAAAATGGGAAGCATGGTACAACAAGCAATGATGCGAGGAATCACTAAATATTCAATGGGATCTGTTTTAAGCACATAAAGGGCATCAATTTGTTCAGTTACCTGCATCGTACCAATTTCAGCAGCAAAGGCTGACCCCACTCGCCCCGCAATTACCACCGCTGTTAATACCGGAGCTAATTCTCGGGTTAGGGATAGCGCCAAAACCCCTCCAACTGCTGTCCCCGCTCCAAAATTAATAAATTCTCTTGCCACTTGAATGGTAAACACCATCCCGACAAACCCTGCCGTGACTAAGGCAATTAACAACGAACCCGGCCCAACTAATGCCATTTGGTCGAAGGTATTACGGCGATGAATCTTATGGGGTTGCAAATGGACCAAAATTTGTCCCCCCAAAAAGAGTGCGTTGGATAAACGTCGCACCCAAGCCCCTAACCCAGTGTTCAATGCCATATTAATTATTTTTTTGCTCGTGTTCAGGATTAACGCGGAATCGCTCAACCGAAGCCAGAAGATCCCCTGCCAAACTGACCAGATTTTGCAGAGCGGTGGACACTTGTTGAGATTCTTGAGAAGTGCTTTGCGCGGTCATTTCGACTGACTGCATTACCTGCGCCACAGATTGGGCAGTTTCTGACTGTTCTACGGTATCTGCAGTAATCGATTGTACCAAGGAGTCAATCCGATTCGAGACTTGAATAATATCTTCAAGTGCATTTTTCGCTTGTTCAGCCCGCTGCGTTCCCTCAATTACCTGTTGCGTTCCTTCTTCCATCGCTTCCATGACGGAACTCGTTTCATTTTGGATTTGGTGTACAATCTTTTCAATTTCCCGTAGAGACTTAGTGGAACGGTCTGCCAATTGTCGCACTTCGTCAGCAATTACAGCGAATCCACGTCCTGCTTCACCAGCACGGGCTGCCTCAATGGAGGCATTCAATGCAAGGTTATTGGTGCGGGTGGCAATTTGGGAAATGATATTCACAATTTTAGAAATTTCTTGCGAGGACTCTGCCAAGCGTTTTACTTTACGGGTACTTTGAGCAACCGTTTCCCGGATTTGGAGAATCCCAGACACCGTACTATCAACGGCTTCTCCTCCTTTCAGGGCTGTTTCTGATGCTTGTCGAGCAACCGATTCTGCTTCTTTGGCATTATCAGCCACCCGTTGAATGGACTCGGTCATCATTTGGGCAGAATTCAAACTGACGGCTAATTCTTCTGCTTGTTTTAAGGCGTCTTCGGATAATCCCTGAGCAAAGGAAGCACTTTCTGCTGCCCCTTCATTGACTTCATGGGCTGCTTTTTTCACTTGTTCCACAATCGTGCGTAAGTTGCGAATGGTTAAATTAAAGGCGTCAGCAACTGCCCCTAACACGTCCGCACTGACTTCAGCCTGAACTGTTAAGTCTCCTCTTGCAGCACCTTCCACATCATCCAGTAAGCGAATCACCTGTCGTTGTAAATCTTCTTTTGCCTGTTCTTGTTCTTGAGCTTTTCGTTGCGCTTCACTGGTGGTGGTGTAAACAACGCGAGCCATTTGATTAAAACCACTCGCCAATTGTCCTAATTCATCATGGGAATAAACCGTTGCCTGTGCTGTTTCAAAGTTTCCTTGTTGTAGTGCATATAACTGGGCTTGTAAATCCCCCGTTGAACGTTTCATTTGTTGGGTGGCAAAGCGTCCCATACCGAAACTCACCAAACCACTAACTCCGCCCCCTACCAAACCAACAATGCCTGATTGTGCTAAATTAGACAACAATCCGGGTCGCTTTTCCTGCCCAATTTCAAAGCTAGATACCCCAAAGCTAGCAACCCCAATGAGGACTGCGGAAAAACCGCCAACCCATGCCGAGATCAGTTGGTTTTTCTTTCCTAATGGAGCATGATGTAAATTACGGGGCAGCGGTAACAGTCTAAGCCAAAAGGAATCGTACGGGGGTTCAACGACAGGTTGATTAATTTGACTGTCTTCATCAAAACTAGGTTCACTGACTGTGGTACTAGTAGGACTAGAACGATTGGAACTAAATAACTCTGCAGAAGAACTGCTTTGCTTAGTAGA
>JAHEOB010000195.1 GCA_018610095.1 Halothece sp. MAG | reverse complement strand
TGTCAACTCTAGGGGAAAATTGCCAGTACGAAGGTGCAAATCTCGTTCTTGCGCGATCGCGCGCTCCAATTCAGTTGCCCAGAGTTGAGCTTGTTGGGTTAAACTACGCCCTTGTAAGGTATCTTCTGGGGTAACTGAGAGCAGATGCTTTCCTTCTATTTTCAGAATTGGTAGCGTTTGATTACTATCGACGTTAATAGAAATTGACTGCTGTTGGTTAGCTTGTAATGGTTGAAAGCTGTTTGTAATGACACGATTGAGAGTGCGATTCGCATCATCGGCACGCTTTTGAGCACTATATTGCCCTGAAGGCGTTATTTCAAACACTACCTTACCATCAATCAGAATGGGAGCGGTTTCTGTCGCTTGAGCCCAAGCAGGAAAAACAATTAGAAACCAACTAACGATTATGGAAACAACCGTTAATAATAGCCGATCGCGCAACATTCTTATCATGGAAATTAGGGAATACTATTTGATCGCTTAGACAATTTCGTAAATAAAGCTCAAGGTTGCCCAAAAATTAACGTTTAAAGTAGAAACACTACTATCCAGGCCAGTAATTTGTTGGGAAACATTACTTGCTGTTTGTAAATCTTCTTGCAATGCCGTAACCACCTTTAAAGGTTCCGGTAAATCAATCAACCGTTCGCCTTCTCCTTTCGATTTGGGAATGCTGGAAAGAATTTCAAGGGTTTTGTGAAATGGTTGCCGACTGGCAATAACATACATTTCCGAGACCCCAGCCGGTCCCGTAATTTGCCAACGGTAGGAGGTATCCTGTTTGGGAATGATTCGAGTTTCGGTGGGAGAAAGTTTTACATTTCGTAAGGGTTTGGTATTTTGTGAGGGATCAACCACACCTGAAGAATCAGGGGCATATAAACCAAGCAGATTGGCCCCAGAATCCACCCCTAATAACAGACAATACAGATCGCGATCGCTGATATTTTCTAAGCGATACTGGATTTGTGTTCCTGTCGTTATTTGTGGAAACGCCCCTGCTAAGGCATAGGGTAAGGACTGATTATTAAAGAAAAATTCTTTGCCTTGACGATACCGAAAAGTCTCTTTACTCAGCAACGGAGTGATTGTGCCATCATAATCCACCGTTTCCAGAGTTGCTTTTAATCCTAACCGTGAAGAGCCTTCATTCACAGTTAAGCGACACATTTTCGCAGCTAATAGAATCTTTAATTTGGGAATCAGGCGAAACACAGCCGATTTCACTGCTTCTGATTCCGTGCCGACGGTACTGGGAATAGGAATTGCCCCCACAGAAAATAGACCATAACCATTATCCATCACTGTTTTAATGGGCGGCTTGCCTTGTAAGGCTTGTCCTTTACTAAATAGGCAGTCCGCTGTTCCTTCCCCTGCAACAATTACAGAATCCACTGCTTCCACATCAGAAAAAGCACTTGTGGCATCGACACGTTCAATACGGTCTAAATTGGAGTCTAAAGCCACAATCAATTTGGGATTACGGGGAATCACTCGAATTTCTTCTTGTAATCCCTGACCCACCTCAACCGTTTGTTGGGATTGCAGTAAACGACCTTCCCCTTGTAATCCATCGCGACTAATCAGTTGCACCTGCGGTGTGGAAGCCGTATTGATCGTACTAGAAACCGAAAATAGGGAATTGACCCCATAATCTTTGAGGATAGCTGGAGGAATGCCTGCTAATCGTAACTTGACTTTTCCATCTTGAGCAGTTTCTGTAATGACCGCTTCCGCCCCAAATAAATCAGAAAAAGCATAGTAGGGAACAATGGTTTTACCTTGCTTGTTGCCAAATAAACGGGGTTGTTGCTGCGGCCCTAATAATCGTTCAATGGTTTGAGTACAACGGGTCAGCGAAATTTGAATATTACTAGCAGACAAAGCTTCCCACAGCGAATGAGTCAGGGTATGAGTAAAAACCCCGCTACTAAATCCATCCCAATCCGCCTCGGTTGCAATTTGTTGAGAACCTGTCGCCGTTAGGACGACCCCCGGTAGCGTTTGGTTCATTAAGTTGTCGAGAGAAGAGTTAGCATCATTCAATCGTTTTTGAAGGGATTGAGCAACGTTGCGATCCTCACCACTGAGTATCGTGTTATGGTAATTGGGAGCGGAACGAACTCGCAAATTACCTTGTAAAACTTGATTGGTCGCCAGATAGCTGGTATCTAGCACCATGGTTACTTTATCCGTGGGCAGCGATCGCGCTAACGTTGCTAAGCTACTTTCTAATAGAACGTTTTGGGTTACCTCTCCCTTCACTGACCCATCACTGGGAAGCAGGGCATTAAGCCCTTGAACCGTTTGCCCTTGGGCTTTTGCCCCATAACCACTGAAATGGAACACCACAATATCATCAGGTTGGGCTTGTTTAATTAAATGCTCAATAAAGGCATTAATAATTTCGGTTTGAGTGGCAGAGCCATCGCTCAGGGTAACAATATCAGACGATTGAAAGCCGAACCGATAGCGTAACAGTTCTTTCTGCTGTTCAATATCAGTAATGCAGCCCCAGAGGGGATTATATTGCTGGTACTGATTAATCCCCACCAAGAGAGCGAGTTTTCGATTACTGGTGTTGGCTAAAACTTTATGGTACTGCAACAGGGGAGATGCCGCCAGTAAACTAAATCCTACTTGCTTTAAAAAAGTACGCCGATCAATACCCATGTCACCAACTGCATTTCCATTTTATTGCTATTACTCTAGAAGGTTTTCCCCGAAAATGAAACCCATTATTCATCAACCATCAACTGATTCCATGGCTGATACATAATCTTTTAGTTCTTGGGGAGACCCTTGTTTGGTAATTTTGCCGTTTTCTAAAATAAAAGCGCGATCGCAGTAATCTAATTCCTCCAAGCGATGAGTCACCCACAAAGCACTCATGCCTCGACTTTTGACTAAGGAACGCACTTGTTGCACTAGTTCTTGTTGGGTATCAGGATCGAGCAGGGCAGTGGGTTCATCTAACATTAATACCGGACAGTGACGCGCGATCGCGCCTGCAATGGCAATTCGTTGTTTTTGACCCCCACTGAGAGCATAAATGGGTCGCCGTTCCCAACCCGATAAATTAACAGCACTCAGGGCTTCCTGAACGCGATCGCGCATTTGAGACCAACCCAATTGTTCGGAAACTAACCCAAAGGCAACATCAGCCCCCACCGTTGGCATCACAAGCTGGTGATCAGGATTTTGAAAAACAAATCCCAACGGTTGTTCCACATAGCACTCTCCTTGTTGGGGCGTTGCTAATCCAGCTAAAATTCGCAGTAATGTTGATTTCCCACTGCCATTACTTCCCAATAGCATCCAAAATTCGCCTTGGGGAATTTCTAAGGAACAATTTTTGAGAATCGGTGCTTGAGGCCCCCAACTAAAGGTGACATTTTTGACAGAAATTGCTGCTTGTTTCACAAACTCTCCCTTACTTGCCACAAAGCAGGGCAGGGAAAACCTGCCCATAACCATTATGACTGCATAAAAAATCCAGGAGCACGTCCCGTTGATGTTCCATCTTTCTGGGATATAATTACTGCACTAATTTGATCACTAAACACCGCAATCTTTTTATCTGGATCTTTTTCACAAGTCAATTCAATGAGTTGAGGGGTGGAAGCTTTTAGTGCAGTCAGTACATCTTGATAAACTGATTGAGCTGCATCAGAGTCTTTTCGCTGAACCGTAATTGGAATGGGGCTATATTTTAAAGTTAGATCAATTGAGAACATAAGTTAACGCATCAAGGTCTCTCCCACTGTATCGTATATGAAATGTCTAAACTTTGTGGCTAAGCTCGATTAATTGCAAACGGCACGGATATTCGCATTAACGCGACAGCGATTTATGGGTTTTCTAACAGGTTGTTGAGACAAAGACTTATACCATTTATCGAAAATATTGCACTAAATGATTACCGCTCTTTAACTACGATTTCGGTAAATTTGGTCAGCAGTTATAGTGCAGGATTTCTCAGAATTGGTATTACGGAGCTTTCAGGGTGCAGCAGTGAATTGCCCCCAGTTGAGATTAAACCCCATTTACTGCTGATGTTTTAAGTATTTTACTTTTTGCCAAAGTGATTCCACTTCCGCTTGTAAGTGCAAAAATTTAGCTTGTTGTTCCGCTTTCGTGATCGATTGCTTAAGCTGACTTAGATTACAGGAATGTTGGTCATTGGATAACGACTCTGTAAGGGCGTCTGACATCAGCAAACTAGACATAGCGATCAACCAACCTTCAAAAATCCAATAAAATTACCAAATTATTATCATATCGGAACAATTGAGGCAGTGGTGGAGGGCTTGTGGCAATTTCTTAACTGGATATATGACAGAGATGACGAAAATGATCTCCCCGTTGTTCAAAGTTGTCATACTGATCAAAACTGGCACAAGCAGGAGAGAGTAAAACCGATGCCGATGGATTGTCTTTTGCTTGTTTAACCGCTTCCGTTACTGCCCGTTCCATGGTTTCTACAATTTGATAACTAGAGTAACCCATTTCATCGAAACGTTGCGCAAATTGGGACGCAGCTTCCCCAATAAGTAACACTTTTTCTGCTTTTTCTTTGATCAATTGAAACCACTGCTCCCCGCTTCCTGTTTTCGCTTGCCCCCCAGCAATTAAAATGACGGGGGCAGGCACTGAGGATAAGCCCATCCAAGCCGCTTCGTAATTGGTGGCTTTACTATCGTTAATAAAGGGAATTTCATGAATGTGACAAACTGTTTCAAGGCGATGGGGAACTCCAGGAAAATTCCGAATACCTTGCGCGATCGCGCTTTTTTCAATCCCTGCTAAACGGGCAGCCCCTACCGCTAATAAAAGATTTTGTCGATTATGGTTTCCCATCAAGGGACAATCTTGAACCTTCAAAATTTTCTCGCCAAAGGCAATAATATTGTCTCCTTGGATATAAATCCCTCGGCTGCGATCACCAATTAATTGAGTTGCCCCTTTAATACTGGTCCAATAAACATTACCACGATATTGGTTAGCTAATTCCCGTAAATGGGGATCATCCCCATTGAGAACTTTTAATTGTGCCCGATCGAGCAGTGATTTTTTAATATTAAAATAATTTTCTAAGGTATAGTGACGGTCTAAATGATCCGCACTAAAGGTTGTCCAAAGGCCAATTTCAGGGGCAATTGTTTGTGATGATTCAATTTGAAAGCTACTAATTTCTGCAATTACCCAATCCAGTGGTGTGTCTTGTAATCCTAATTCACAAGCAGCATACCCAATATTCCCGCAAGCAGGGGCATACCAACCCCCTTGTTGAAATAAGGCAGAACATAAAGCAGTGGTGGTAGTTTTACCATTAGTGCCAGTAATACCCACCCACCGCAGATGGTTTAAATAGCGCCATGCCAATTCCATTTCCCCATACATGGGGATATTATGTTCTCGTGCTTGAACCAAGGCTGGAACATCCCAAGGAACACCGGGACTAACAATTACTAAATCAGCCGTTTTAAGAACTTCTAGCGTAGGCGTCTCGGCAAGTTTAACCGTAATTCCTTCTTGACTCAGAGAGTGTTGATCCCTTTTTAAAGCCTGTGACGTTCCGCGATCGCTGATCGTGACTTGCCAACCATGCTTTTTTAATAAACGGGAGGCAGCTATGCCAGAACGGCCTAAGCCAATTACATATGCTTTCATCAATGGTTATCGATACTAGGGAATTTACCCCTGAAGTAGGGGAGAAAGGAAGAAATCTCTCCGCCTAGCTTCAAGGAACTAGCTAACTGTTGTTTTAACCAACAGGTTGGAGTTGTCGTTGTTGGACGGGTTCGGTAATACGAATGTTCCCTTCTTCATCCGTATCCACGTGAGCCGTATCACCCTCTTTGAGTTCACCCGAGAGGATGGCTTGGGCTAAATTATCCTCAAGCAGACGCATCAATACGCGCCGTAGCGGACGTGCCCCATAGGTAACGTCATAACCTTCTTCCATGACCCGCTCTTTGAAGCGATCACTGACCTCTAATGTAATGCCTTGCTGATCATAGAGGCGATCGGCAATTTCTTTGAGTAACAAGTCGGTAATCTCCCGAACTTCGTCTTTTTGCAGTTGACGGAATACAATGACTTCATCAATCCGATTGAGAAACTCGGGACGGAAGTAATTTTTCATTTCGTCTTGGATACGGTCGCGGATACGGGTATATTGACTTTCTTCGCCATCGGTATCTAACTCAAAGCCTAATCCACCGCCACCTTTTTCAATGACTTTCGAGCCAATGTTGGAAGTCATAATCATTAAGGTATTCTTGAAGTCAACTTTGCGCCCTTTGGCATCGGTTAGATGTCCATCATCCAGAATCTGCAATAAGCTATTGAAAACATCGGGATGGGCTTTTTCGATTTCATCAAACAAGACGACTGTATAAGGGCGACGGCGGACTTGTTCGGTGAGATAGCCACCTTCTTCATAGCCCACAAATCCTGGAGGAGAGCCAATTAACTTGGATACACTCTGGGGATCCATGTATTCCGACATATCCAGACGAATCATTGCCTCTTCATCCCCAAATAGATATTGGGCTAAGGCTTTGGCTAATTCAGTTTTCCCAACACCGGTTGGCCCAGAGAAGATAAAGTTGGCAATGGGACGATTTTCATCTTTCATGCCCACCCGAGCGCGACGAATGGCTCGCGATACCGCACTAACTGCTTCACTCTGCCCAATAATGCGCTCATGGAGGGTATCTTCCAGATGCAACAATAGTTCAGATTCAGCTTGCGTGAGCTTATTAACAGGGACTCCCGTCCAAGAGGCAATAATATGGGCAATTTCGTCTAATCCCACCACAGGTTCTTGATCCTCTGTAGATTCAGTATCAGTTTCTTCACTGGATTTTTGAGCCATAGATTGACTCAAATGGAGTCGTGATCCTGCTTCATCAATTAAGTCAATCGCTTTATCGGGAAGATACCGATCACTGACATAACGATCCGATAACTTAGCTGCTGCTTCTAACGCTTCTAAGGAAATTTTGACCTTATGATATTCTTCGTAGGGTCGGCGGATGCCTTGTAGAATTTCAATGGTTTCCTCAACCGAGGGTTCATCCACCATTACAGGTTGAAATCGCCGTTCTAGGGCTGCATCTTGCTCAATATATTGGCGATATTCATCCATGGTGGTTGTGCCCACACATTGTAATTCACCGCGAGCTAAGGCGGGTTTTAGAAGGTTAGCGGCATCCATTCCGCCTTCCATGGCACCGCCACCGATAAGGGTATGAATTTCATCAATCACCAAGATAATATTGCCTGCCTCTTGAACCTCTTTGACAATCTTTTTGATCCGTTCTTCAAATTCACCTCGGAAGCGAGTCCCTGCCACTAACAAGC
The DNA here is from genome assembly GCA_018610095.1 of Halothece sp. MAG. Lineage (GTDB taxonomy): Bacteria > Cyanobacteriota > Cyanobacteriia > Cyanobacteriales > Rubidibacteraceae > Halothece. The sequence goes on along the minus strand of JAHEOB010000195.1, from coordinate 11,755 downwards.
CCATATCGAGGCTATAAACTTGCTTATCTTGTAAGGCATCGGGAACATCTTGACGGATGATGCGCTGTGCTAATCCTTCCGCGATCGCGGTTTTCCCCACCCCCGGTTCTCCCACTAAGACTGGATTATTTTTGGTACGACGACCTAAGATTTGAATGGTACGTTCAATTTCTTGATCACGCCCAATAATGGGATCAATTTCGTCATTCTGAGCCTTTTCAGTTAAATTAACGGCAAAGGATTGTAAGCCCCCTTCTCCTTGTTGCTGTTGTTGAGAATTTAAGCCAAATCCTTGACGACGTTCTCCTCCCATACTAGCTGTTGCAGCAGCAGGAGAGTCTCCTTCTTGTTCATCTCGTTGATTGAGAGCATCTTCTAAGCGACTAGCGACTTGTTGCGGATCGACCCCTAACTGATTCAAAACCTTAGTAGCAACTCCCTCTTCTTGAGTCATTGCGAGTAAGATATGTTCGGGGAGAATCGTTTGGTGGGATTTTTGTCGAGCCAGTTGCAATGATTGTTCAAAAATCCGCTTGGCTCTAGGAGTAAACGGGATATTAGCGGGAACATTTTCCGTGCCTGATCCCACTAAACCTTCCACGATTTGACGAGCATCTTGGAGTTTAACGCCAAACTGATTTAAAATCTTAGCAGCTTCGCTGTTTCCTTCAGCTATAATGCCTAAAAGCACTTGTTCGCTGCCAACCAGATTTTGTTTCATCTGGCGCGCTTCTTCTTGCGCGAGAACGACTGCTTTGATGGCTTTATCAGTAAAATATTCAAACATAGTTACGATTTTTGATAGACTTCTTTTTTATTGATACTTTTTTTATCGATTTATTTCACCTTATCTTTTATTGTTAAGGATTCACAATGGGAATAGCCGTAACCCTAGGGGGGAATTTTACGATTTCGTCCTGACTAAATTAGAGTTGTCCTTAATTTTAAGACAATTGCTTCTATTTGGTTGCCATCAAACAAAAATTCTGTCTATAGAGTGACATTTTTGCTCCTGAGGTAGAAATTAAGGGTGAGAACTTGTTAATATAGACCACGGAACGCGGAGAGGTGGCAGAGTGGTCGATTGCGGCCGACTTGAAATCGGCTGAGCCGAAGAGGCTCCGAGAGTTCGAATCTCTCCCTCTCCGCTTGTTTTGTGTTTTGATTAATCCCACACTGGATGATCGCGATCGCGCAGAAATATAATCGGGAAAATATAAGTTTCTAGCAAGAGAATGCTATACAATGATCATAGTGGGGCTTAGAAGAATACACTAAAAGCATGGCAGAAACAGATGCAACCAAATTATTATTAGTGGATGACGAACCTAGCTTGCGAGAAGCAGTGGAAGCCTATTTAGAAGATGAAGGCTTTATTGTGAATGTCGCGAGTAATGCTGAACAAGGGTGGGATTTGGTGCAGCGGGAAACGCCTAGTTTAGTGATTACTGATATCATGATGCCGGAAGTGGATGGGTATCAGTTTTTGGAAAATTTACGGAATGATCCCCGCTTCAAAGGATTGCCCGTTATTTTTCTCACTGCCAAAGGGATGACAGCGGATCGCATTAAGGGATATGAAGCGGGATGTGATGCTTATCTATCTAAGCCTTTTGATCCTGAAGAATTAGTGGCAATTGTTAAAAATTTATTATCCCGTCGTGAAACCGTTGAGGCTAGCAGTGAAAATAATAATGCCGAATTAGACGCGATCGCGCAACAAATTGCTGAAATTAAAACCCTTTTGGGAGAACAGGGAAATGCTAAACCCACCCCCAGTCCCATTAAAATTGAATTAACGCCACGGGAACAAAGTATCCTAAATTTAGTGACAGAAGGGTTAATGAATAAAGAAATTGCCCGTCGTCTCGACACCAGCGTTCGTAATGTGGAAAAATACGTAAGTCGTTTGTTTAGTAAAACCGGAACCAATAGTCGCACGGAGTTAGTACGGTTTGCCCTCCAACATGGCTTAACGGAATGACATTTGAGCTTAATCCCATCTCTGGCAATAACCCATATTAAAAGATGTTAGATTAGGCAAGGGACAAAGTTACTGCTTATGAGGACAATCATCTGTGCCAGTTTGGGAGTATAAAGTCATTCACCTCAACATCAAAAACACCACCCCACCGGATGCAGAAGCAGCTAGTTCGGCAACCAAGGGCACTTTTAGCCCAGAATATCTGAAACAGGAATTTCCCGATATTTACAATAATCCCCAAAGTGCTTCCTCTCATCCTGCCCGTCAACTCCAAGAAGCACTCAATCGGTTAGGAAAAGATGGTTGGGAGTTAATTGAAATTTCCGAAATTGGTTCTCTCATGATGATGTTTTTTAAGCGGATTAAGCCTGATTCAGAAGAGAGTGATTCCGCCGCTTCCCAACAAGCTAATAATTCCTAGCTATTATGGAGTAAAGACTTAGCTTGCGCGATCGCGCTGCGGACTTGATCGAATCCAGTTCCCCCGTAACTATTTCGTCTGGAAACAACTTGTTGTGGGGTAATGGCATCATAAATATCGGATTCAAAAGCGGGATGAATGTCTTGCCATTCCTCTAAGGTTAAATCTTGCAACAATTTTCCGGCTGCAAGACTGGTTTTAACGACTTTCCCCACTAAATGATAAGCCTCTCGAAAGGGAACCCCTTTGCGCGTTAAATAATCCGCAACATCAGTAGCATTAGAAAAATCATTGGCAACCGCTTGGTTGAGGCGTTCTGTCTGAAATTCTAATCCTTCTGCTAATAAAATGGTCATTGCTTGCAAACACGCCTTCGTAGTTTTGACGCCATCAAATAATCCTTCTTTATCTTCTTGTAGGTCTTTATTATAGGCTAAGGGTAATCCTTTCATTAAAACCAACATTTGCTGGAGATGCCCAAACACTCGCCCGGTTTTGCCGCGTACTAATTCCGGTACATCAGGGTTTTTCTTTTGTGGCATAATACTAGAACCTGTGGCACAGCTATCCTTGAGGGTGACAAAACCACATTCCTGACACGCCCAAAAGATAATTTCCTCGCTGAGGCGAGAGAGGTGAACCATAATTAAACTCGCTGCATTGAGAAATTCAATGACAAAATCGCGATCGCTGACACCATCTAAACTATTACTGTAAATGCTTTCAAAGCCTAAGGCTTGGGCTGTTTGATTCCGATCAATGGGAAAGGTCGTTCCTGCTAACGCCCCGCAGCCTAAAGGAGAAATATTGGTACGTTTCGCAACATCTGCCAGACGTTCCCAATCCCGTTGCGCCATGTCAAAATAAGCTAATAGATGATGGGCTAAACTGATGGGTTGTGCCCGTTGCAGATGGGTATAACCGGGGATAATTGTTTCCACATGATTTTCTGCTAACGCCAGTAAGGCTTGCTGATACTGGCGAAGTTGATGGCGAATTTCACAAATTTCATCTCGCAGATAGAGACGGAGATCAGTTCCCACTTGATCATTGCGCGATCGCGCCGTATGGAGTTTTTTCCCCACCTCTCCAATTATCTCAGTTAAGCGGTGTTCTACTGCAAAATGAACATCTTCTTGTTCAATCCCGGGCTGAAATTCCCCATTTTGATAGTCGCTTAAAATTTGCTGTAATCCTTGAACAATTTGTTCTGCCTCTGACTCAGCAATAATCCCGGTTTGCGCCAACATTTGGGCGTGCGCGATCGAGCCTTGGATATCGTAAGGTAATAGTTCAATATCAAAGGGAATACTGGCGTTAAATTGAGCGATTACTGGGTTTAAGGCGGATTCAAAGCGATCGCTCCACGTTTTAGACTGACTCACTGATTTTCTATGTTGATTTCTCTAATGCCTAATTATGCTAACAAGTTCAGAACTCAATCAAAACCACGATCCTTGATCGAAATATTTTAAATTTGAATAGGCACGTTTAAGGTCGAAGTAATTTATGGCATCAACTCCAATTAATGTCGAAATTAGTGGCATCACTTATAATGCGAGTTATCATCTGAGTGATGAGAAAGAACCCTCGATTACGGTTTCTTCCGTTTATGGAACGGAGACAACCCCGTTGGAAAATAATGATCCTAATGAATTAGCCCAAGACATATTAGTCAAAATTGTGAATAACTATCTTACCCGCATAGAAGCAATTAAAAATAACCAACCTCAGGCTTAAGAAACAAGATCAGCAGTTTGGTACGCCATTGGGTAATAGTGCCTCTGCCAAACTGCTTTTTATGGGGCAATTTGATCAGCTTTGCTACAAATTCCTGCTTTGGGATAATCAAAGGCAGAGATTGAAACGAACAAGCAACCCACTTACTGCCAGTAGAGGAACATTCATTATCTATGACAACCGTGTTGATTAGTAACGATGATGGCATTTTTGCGTTAGGCATCCGAACGTTAGCCAATACCCTTGCCCAAAAAGGGTATGATGTAACTGTGGTTTGTCCCGATCGCGAACGTTCGGCAACCGGACATGGATTAACCTTACATCAACCGATACGAGCCAATATTGTGGATCAATTATTTGATTCGGTGGTTACGGCTTGGTCTTGTTCGGGAACGCCTTCGGATTGTGTTAAATTTGCCCTCAGTGCTGTTTTAGACTCTCCTCCTGATATGGTTCTGTCGGGGATTAATCATGGTTCGAACTTAGGCACGGATATTCTTTACTCGGGAACGGTTTCTGCTGCCATGGAAGGAACCATTGATGGGCTTCCTAGTCTTGCCATTAGTTTAGCCAGCTATACCGCTACCGATTTTACCACGGCTGCTGAAGTCACCACGCAATTACTGGAAAAGTTACCCCCGATTCCGAAAGGAACACTTCTCAATGTTAATATTCCAGCCGTTAGCCACCAAGAAATTGCAGGAACAAGACTCACCCGTCAAGGATTACGCCGTTATATTGAACAATTTGAAAAACGATTTGATCCTCGGGGCAAAAGTTACTACTGGTTAGCAGGAGAAGTAATTGAGGAAATTCCGCAACCCCAAGCGAAGGATGCCGCCGCAAATATTCCCACCGACATTGAAGCCATTCGAGAAAACTATGTCACTGTTACCCCGCTCGAATTTGATTTGACCCATGCTAACAGTATTTTATCTTTACAAAATCAAGGGGTTAATTCCTTATTGCCTTAAAGCAGCAAGGGCGATCGCGCTGGGTAAAATGTGATGTTCTTGTTGTTGAATCCGTTGATGTAACGTGTCGGTGGTATCCCCTTCTAAAATGGGAACGGCAGCCTGCATGATAATGGGACCACTATCCACTTCGGGTTGGACTAAATGAACACTACACCCAGTAATTTTGACACCAGCAGCAAGGGCTTGTTCCACCCCATTTACCCCCTTAAAACTAGGCAGTAAACTGGGATGAATATTAATCATTTGATTCGGAAACGCATTAATTAGCACGGGAGTAACCACACGCATCCACCCTGCCATAATCACCCAATTCACCCCATAGGATTTCAAGGTATCAACTAAAACGTGATCAAATGCTTCCCGACTCGAATAATCACGATGATTACAGAAAACACTTGGAATGCCAAATGCTTGAGCTTTGTGTTGAACTAGGGCTTGGGCTTTATTATAGATAACAACCTTAATTGTCGCGTTTAATTGACCCTGCGCGATCGCGTTAGCAACCGTTACCATATTACTTCCCTTACCCGAAGCCAGTACCCCTAATGACAACGGTTCGGGCAAAGAAATCTCATCTAAAGAGACATTTGGGGAAATGATGGCAGAATCAGTCACGATCCCTTTCTCCTCAACGTACCTTCCTCATTGTTACAAATTACGGTTTAGATACGGAAACTCCTATCATGCTTGTGGTGGAAACCTCACCCACAACGAGCAACCCGTCTGTCATCATAAAAGGTGAAAGGTGAAACAGGAAAATATCAAAACTTCAGCCCGTTTCAGGAAATTAGGAGGTGAGGCTGTATGGCAATGGTTCGTTGGAATCCCTATGCAGAAATGGATGCCTTCCGTCGTCAAATTGATAGCCTCTTTGATGACATGACTCGTAATTATGATGCAGTGCCCGATCGCGCTGCTTGGCAACCAGCCATTGAACTGCATGATGCTGGCGAAAACCTCGTACTGAAAGCGCAACTGCCCGGTATCAATACAGATAATTTAGATATCAGTGCTACCCGCAACTCGGTTACGATTAACGGTGAATATCGCCACGAACAACAAAATAACGAGCGAGGCATCTATCGCTCCGAGTTCCAATATGGTAAGTTCAGCCGTACCGTTAATTTACCAGTAGGCATCCAACAAGATAAAGTCGAAGCCGATTATCAAGATGGCATTCTGACCTTACGTCTGCCCAAGGTCGAAGACGCGGTTAATCGCTCCGTTAAAATCAACGTTGGTGGTCAATCCAACCCCGCACTCCATGGTAACAACTAATTAGAGAATAACACTCAGCCACTCCTAAAATGACTATCAGTGGCTTCCCCCCAGAGACGGGGGGATTTCCCTTATTTTAAATCTGCACAGGGCGGTTGCAATGTTGTACCGTGGATAAGGCTTCCACTAAACTGCGAACCGTTGCAATCATGGCAACTTCATCATCCAGTTGGTTAATGGCAGAACCAACCCCAACGCCAGAAGCTCCAGCCGCGATCGCCATGGGTACGGTTACTTTGGATAATCCGGAAGCACATAAAACCGGTACGGAGACTGCTTGAGAGATGCTATAAGCTGCTGCGAGAGTAGGCGTGGCTTTTTCAATTAATCCCAACGTGCCACTCTGGGTGGGATGACTGCTAGTTCCCCCTTCGGTTTGAATGATATCTGCCCCTGCCTCAACTAAGTTGGTGGCAAGTTCCACTTGTTCATCTAAGGGGAGGATATGAGGCACTGTCACCGAGAGGGTAATGTCAGGAAGTAGCTGTCGGGTTTGTTGGGTTAGGGCTAATACATCTTCCCCGTTAAATTGTTTTCCTTCGATGTAGAAGGTATCAAAGTTACCAATTTCAATGAGATCCGCTCCTGCTTCAACACAGCTAACAAACGCTTGCGGATCAACGGCAGAAACACAGACAGGCAGTGAGGTGAGTTCTTTTGCCATTCTTACTAAGTTTGCATCGGCGGCAATATCGACAAAGGTTGCCCCTCCCGCCGTTGCTGCTTGAATGACTTGGGCAACTTTAGCGCGATCGAAGGTTTTTAAGCCACTAATCGCTTTTAAAACTTGCTGCTGATGAAATGCGGTTTCCAGATTAGAATGCATGATTATCGGTTTTTAAGTCTCTTAATCTTGAAGAATTATAGCTGATAAGTCCCGTGAAATGCCTAGATCATTATTGCGCGATCAACTCTTAACATTTAAATAGCAATTGTAAATCTTGTTGCTATATTAAACACCACAAATAGGATTAATTGGCAGTAAAGGAACTAACAGAATGCCCCCGTCTTCGAGCAACATCCATAATTGCTTGATAAATATAGGCGTTATTCCGTTGCGATTTTTGATTGTTCTCTGACCAACTAGAATAACCCAGTTCTTTATAAGCTACATCGTCCATTTTTCCTAATTCAATTAATACTTCACGTATCAAATCTGCTCCATTAAGGCGGAAATCCTTCAAGACCTTTTCCCCATTGGAGTAAGTCATTGTTTTGACCTTAGAATTCACAGCATTACTGGGAATCATTCCGCGAGGATCATCTTTTTTGGCAAGAGGATTCCAAAGGTAAAATTCGGCATCATAACTTCGTTCAAATAGTTCACTACGAGTACTCTCTGGTTGTGGCCATTGACCATTTGGCTCGTATCGAGTCTCCCCTACCCCACCATTTTCTAACGCTTTTTCTGCCCAGCGTGCCATGCCTTCAGTGTACCAACGATTTTTGAAATAGCTCACTCCATATTGAATCAAATGAAACAGTTCATGAGCTGGGGTAATATTAGTACGAGCATCGACTGAGGTGGCTACATCAAACGTAATGGTTGTGGTTCCTAAGGAGTCGATAGGTCGCTTAAAATCCTGCAACTCATCGTAGGCTACCCCATTGGGATGATCAATGATGTTTCTCGCTACAAGATTCACATCAATCCAAGAGGCTTGTTGGTATCGCTCAGTTTTAAGGGGATCTGGGAAATTTAACGTATCAACAAAGAGCTGATAAGCAACCCAAGTTTGCTTGGCAACATCTTCCACTTGATCAGGAACCTGATTTTGATTGCTATCAGTGGGATCAATGGCATGCTTTCCAGAGGTATTATAAAAAACCCGAATCTTGCCCATTTGATGGTATTGGTTTAGTTCACGACGAGTCCGATGGAACTGACTATTAGAACGGATATTGGTGGAATTAGAAAGATTTTGATTAAAGCACTCTTTTTTTCCCGTTTGTGGATTAACCCAGAAATTAGAACATGGAGACTCTTGTGATTGAACTTTAGGTGTAGTTAGTAGTGTTAGAGTGAGTGAACCAAGTAAAACTGTCACAATATCAATTGGGAGTCGTTTTCTGTTTTTTTGCATCAATCTACTCCTTCATAAAATCTCATTTTTATAAGTGATTTTCTTAGAATAATTGGCACAGTAATTACTTTAAGACATCAAATAATGTCGTTATAACCAAGTCTTAACAAATAGTCAAACGAGGGGTTATGTCGTAAACTTCTCCTCGTAGTGTGAGGTATTTTTAAGGAAAACGATGAAACGTAGCCAACTTAGAGTGACAATAATCACTTTTACGGTTTTGTTGGTGATATTAGTTACTTCCATTACTAGCAATTCAGAACCTCTAGAGGAATTTGGTGAAGCCAAACCCCATCCGTTACCGTCTTCTTTAAAGCAGTGGGAAATGCAATCAGAAGTAGGAGATTATTTTTCTGAGATTAAAGAAAGTCCGTTTGGTTATTTAGTTTGGTCAGAGTTTCCTGTCAACGTTTATCTGGATTTATCTGCTGCTGATTCACAACAAGGAAAAACGGAATGGGAACAAGCGGTGACTCAAGCCATGGCAGAATGGGATGAGTATTTGCCTTTGAAACGCGTGGATGATCGCGCTCAGGCTGATATTATTATTGCGCGATCGCGCCCACCGCTAAATACCAAACGAGATGCTGAAACGGGAGCAGTTACCTTTGATCGTGCTAGAACTGCTCGCACCCGTTATGAGTTTGATCTCGACAAAGAAGAATCACGACTGATTCATCAAATGTTTGTGGAGATTACCCCCGATCAACGGCAAGAACGCACCCTTGCTACTGCCCGTCATGAAATGGGTCATGCCCTAGGGATTTGGGGACATAGTCAAGATAAAAATGATGCCCTGTATTATTCCCATGTTCGAGAAGTTCCTGAAATTTCTACTCGCGATGTCAATACCCTTAAGAAAATCTATCAACAACCGACGCATCTGGGTTGGACAATTGGTGATCAATCAGCAAATTAACAGTAGTGGTGTTAATCACCAAGCCAAAATGCTAACGGATCGCGAGTGGGTTGGCAGGGGGGCCAATGTTGTAATTCTGAGGTGAGATTAGGAGAAGGAGGCGTTAAGCCTAGACCTAAACAGAGATGAGTTAAATTCTGGAAGAACCGATCATGATGTCCTTTTTCCCCCGTTTGGGCATGGGCATATTCATGAACCACTGCTGCCAGCCAATCTCGACGAACCATACGACCCACATCAATTAAAATTGTCATTGGTTGGGTGTTGAGATTACACAATCCATCAATGTTGAGATGGGGGGCAAAGGGGACGGCAAAAATTTGTAGCGACAATTGCTGTTGGGGATAAAAACATTGCTGGCAGTGCCCCAGATGGGTTGCCAGTTCTTGATTAATCTCAGAAATGCGTTGCGCGATCGCGCAATAAAGCCGTTCCTTGTCCTTAGCAGGGAGGCGCAGTTCCACTAATTGGGGATCAAGGACAAGGGATGCCATGCGGCGACAATACGCCTTTCCTTGCTCATACGTTATTGAAGGGACAAAATCAATCACGGTTGTCAATTACCATCCCCAAAAGGATTGTAGCGGTTCACTTGCCGGTTCGGTTTGGCTAACGGCTTGGGCGCGAATTTCAGCGCAAAACGTTGCCGTACTCAGTCCACCAAAACGCTTGACGGTACTGGCTCGTAGGCGTACATCAGGATGACTGAACCAGAACCGTTCATTAATGCTCATACTTTCATATTCTGTCACTAATACCAAAGCCTGTTCCTGATCAATATGGTATTGCCCAATGACAGGTACAACTTCAGCATAGCCCCTTTCTCGCAATAATTGACCTTGTTTGGGATTATCGCGATCGGGCACAAGGGAAAAGACGCTCGTTCCGGAATGGTCTTCATCTTCTCGATCCCATTCCATTGAACCATCCCAACTAATAAACGCTCCCCCAACCGCGGTTTGAGGATCAACGTCGTGCATTTGACAGATTTCAGTAATCCGTTCATCATCGGCGGTTAGCGTTTCCACACTAATTTGGGCATCGCCGTTTTCTGCCCGACGAAAGGGCAAATGATGGGTGGTTCGCAACGATTGCCATTGCCCGGCACTTTGTTGGAAAAATTGCAGTCCATCCATGGTTTAATATGACTCCTGTTATTTCACGCTATAAGGACGCCAACGATTGAGTTGTTGTTCTCCCACGCTAGCAACGGCTTGGAGGGTTTGAATTTGCTGATTGAGCTGATCAATGGCGGCTTGTTTCGCTGCTAATTCTGCTTGATGATGACGCTTCTGGGTTGCTAGTTCTTGTTGGAGTTCCCTCAGTTGCTGGGTTAACTGGTCAATGTGTTGCTGTTGTTGAGAGCGAGTATCTTCTAATTCACTAATATAAATGGATTGCTGTTGATGTTGCAGGGAAGTGGTTTGATACTGCTGCTGTAAATCTTCTTGTTGCGCCAGTTGGTGTTTTAACTGATTAATTTCAGCATCTTTTTGAGCCAGTTGTTGTTCCCATTCATTACTGGCTGGGCTAGCGTTAGAGAGAAGTTCTACAGTTGGGGTCGTTTGGGTTTGCTCTGGGGTAATGGCAACTGTCACCTCTGGGGTGGGGCTTGTCAGAGCGAGTTTGCCCTGTGCCATTTGCTCCACTACTTCTGGGGGAGAAATTCCCATTTGGTTGGCAATTTTTTCCAAAACTGCATTTGCTGTCGGATTAACGGGAAGGTTCCCTTGACCATTATTTTTTTTGAGTTGATCAAACCCTTTTTCTGCTTTCTTACGTTTCGGTTTTGCCATAAGTGTCTGCCATATTTGCTTAATCGAGTGAGATAACCAAGCCATTATACAATCGCCTTTTAGGAAATGGATAGAAGGGGAATCACCTCAACAATTCCCATTAGGGAGTACTGACTTTTTGTTCAACGCCAAACCCAATCAGTCTCACCTTTTTTAAGGGTTCCCCTTCTGGGGGACGATGATAGTTAATAATTTTACGAATTCTTAAGTTGGGATTTACTAAGGTAATGGAATCCACGGAAATGATTTGGGTATAGGGAGTGGTCATCAGCAGTTCTTGAACCGCAGGATCGAAGCGGAAATGGGAAACAATGGGTCTGGGTTCTTCATAGGCGCGATCGCGCAAATAATCCCCTTCCATGATGTCCCCGTCTTGGTGTTTGGGGACAAACAGGGCATTGAGAGATTGGGCTAGTTCCTCTCCTTTTTCTGAAACCGTATGAAAATAGAGTTGAAATCCTGATAATACTTGATGTTGGTCAGAAAGATCATATTGATTTTCCGCCAAAACCTTAGTTTGTAACTCCGGATTTAAGGGATTGACTTGAAATTGCGT
>JAHEOB010000194.1 GCA_018610095.1 Halothece sp. MAG | reverse complement strand
GGGGGAATTTCTTGCTGTAGCCATCCTGTCATGAGACGAGCGGATTGTTGTCGGGATAAGGATTGTTGATCCAGAAGTTGTTGCAATAACCTGGGCCAAGAATGGGTGGAACTCATTATGAATGCCGTCGGTGCTTGGGTTTTTCCTTGCTTAGACTACAACAGTTTGATGCTGTTGGAAAGTATCAAGTAATTTTAAGATAAAAAAAGAAATCGTACAGATTATCAAAAAAAACAAGACATGATGAGAACTACCTTAATTGTTTGCGCGATCGCGTTGCGCTATCTCTTCCCAGAGAAGTTAGTTCTTTAAATGAAACGGTGCAAGCAGACACCCAAGACGTTTCAGGGCAACCCGTCATTAAAGCGGAATTTTATGACCAAGATTTAGAGGGAGCTGTCTTTAATGGAGCTTGTTTAGTGAACGCGAACTGGCAAGGCGTCAACCCCACTACAAGAGTTTCAACCCCAGAATCAGCAACCTTCTCATTATCCTAATCAAGAGAAATATTACAAAATATAAAAAACTTTGATGGCAAGTGAAAAAAATATCGCACAATAATTCCGAGAAGGTTGTTTCATTAACGTATTGTGCCCATTTCATGGTACTGTACTCAGTGTCACAAATGGGTAATCAGCCTGAATACGACTCAAGGGAATCAAACTCCCTAGAAGGAGTCATTATTTCGCAAACGCCTAAATTTAAGGCACTCTCTTCCATATCACACCTATCCGTTGGAGGATTTTGAAATATGAGTATCGTCACGAAGTCTATCGTGAACGCCGATGCTGAAGCTCGTTATCTCAGCCCAGGCGAATTAGATCGCATTAAAGCATTTGTCGAAGGTGGAGAGCAACGTCTCCGCATTGCTCAAACCTTAACCAGTGCTCGTGAGCGTATCGTCAAGCAAGCAGGGGATCAACTCTTCCAAAAACGCCCCGACATTGTGTCTCCTGGGGGCAATGCTTATGGGGAAGAAATGACCGCCACTTGCTTACGGGATATGGATTATTATCTCCGTCTCGTTACTTATGGCATTGTTGCTGGCGATGTCACCCCGATTGAAGAAATTGGATTAGTGGGCGTACGTGAAATGTATAATTCTCTCGGCACGCCCATTAATGCCGTTGCTGAGAGTGTACGCTGCATGAAAGATGTTGCTTGTTCCATGATGTCGGCAGAAGATGCCGGAGAAGCAGCATCTTACTTTGACTACGTCATTGGTGCAATGCAGTAACCCTCACTAACATCCACTCACCCTACTTTTAATTAATAACCACTGAATAAATTGAACATAGGAAAGGAAAATAACGATGCAAGACGCAATCACTTCCGTTATTAACTCGGCTGACGTACAAGGCAAGTACCTTGATGAAGCTGCAATGGAAAAGTTGAGAAACTATTTCCAAACCGGACAACTCCGGGTTCGTGCAGCCAACATCATCAGTGCTAACGCAGCAAGCATTGTTAAAGAAGCTGTTGCCAAATCTTTACTCTATTCTGACATTACCCGTCCTGGGGGTAATATGTATACGACTCGTCGCTATGCAGCCTGTATTCGCGACTTAGACTATTACCTCCGTTATGCCACCTATGCCATGCTCGCAGGCGATCCTTCGATTTTGGATGAGCGAGTTCTCAATGGCTTAAAAGAAACCTATAATTCCCTTGGTGTACCCATTAATGCCACAGTGCAAGCCATTCAAGCCATGAAAGAAGTAACGGCTGGGCTTGTTGGCGCTGAAGCTGGAAGAGAAATGGGCGTTTACTTCGACTATATCTGCTCTGGCTTAAGCTAACTCGGCAACCGCCTGAGAAGAGGAAACAAAAAGACTTGAGTTCGGGTAGTGGCGAGTGAGTGCTAGGAGGGTTAAGACTTATCTAACCAAAACTTTGGCGATAGGTTTTAATGATCTAGTATTGACTTGCTAACTCCCGAACTTAGTGTATTTAAAAAATAAAAAAGGAGTTTATGACCCATGAGAATGTTTAAAATAACCGCTTGTGTCCCCAGTCAAACTCGGATTCGGACACAACGAGAATTGCAAAACACCTACTTTACCAAGTTAGTGCCTTACGACAACTGGTTTACAGAACAACAGCGCATTATGAAAATGGGTGGCAAAATTGTCAAAGTGCAATTAGCCACTGGCAAACCTGGTACCAATACAGGACTTCTTTAACGGTCTAATCCTTCGAGTTCCCCCTCCACAAGAGGGGGATTATATTGTTACAAACAATTTTGTACGTTATAATGTAGTGTTAGGCTTATTTACGATTAAGTGCCAGTTAAGCTAATGAGGGTAATTAATTGCTATCAATGGGCAAGAGTTCACTCTGTCCTAACACAGAAATTAATTACTGAGGGTAGCTAAAACAGCAATTCCATGATAGCTTAATGACAGAGTGTAAAAAATTGTAATAATTTTCAGTGCAGTTACAGCGAATTTCAATTTTAATATCTTTGCGTTGGTTTATTATCCCCATCGTCAAGATCAAACGCGCAAAGAATGGTTAGAGGTATGTTGCTAAATGGGCATGAGGCTTGATTAAAATCAATGATTCAACGGCAAAAAATACCATTGATAAAACAGGGTAATTTCAAAGCCAGTTTATGGCAAATTGAGTCTTCAAAGTTGAATGCGTTGTAACTGTATGAACAAGTTTTTGATCAGTCGAATATTGTGAGGTATTAATTTATGTCTGTACGTCTATATGTGGGTAATTTGCCAAAAGAGACTATAGAACGTGAAGAGTTGCAACAAGTGTTTGGCGAAGCCAGTGATTCGCTTTCCATTAAAGTCATTAAAGATCGCAAAACCGGTAATTGTAGAGGATTTGCCTTTGTAACTGTTCCCAATGATGAAGTCGCTGACCAAATTATTGAACAATACAATGGTCAAACTTTTAAAGAAAATGCTTTAAAAATTGAAAAGGCACTTCCCCGTTCTAAAAATAAGGGAGAAAATAAAGAAAATAATCAGTCGGATGACAATAAAAATACATCGAGCAAATCCCGTCCCAATAAGAAGAAAAACAAAGAAAGTAGTTCTAGCAATAAACGACGGGGTAAAAATAATAAGAAAGCAAAACAACCAGCAGCTAACAACAACACGAGCAACAATAATACTGCCACCCAACCTGATCCCCGTTGGGCAGATGAATTAGCTAGACTTAAAGAAATGTTAAGTTCTGTGGAAAAATAACCGCTAATTTGGAGGGGAACAAGTCTCCCCTCTTTTTCCTTAAGGACCATTGTTCTTACCATTGTCAGAGGCATCTTTTTTGAACCATTGAGTTAGAGATTGATTTAATTGTTGTGTCAACTCTAGGGGAAAATTGCCAGTACGAAGGTGCAAATCTCGTTGCGGAAAGGGAATTTCAATTCCTTTGTCTTGAAATTGTTGATAAATCAAGAAATAGAGATCACTTTTAATTTGAAACTGTTTCCGAGGTTCAGAAATCCAGACTAATAAATCAAAATCAAGGGAACTATTCCCAAATCCTAAAAAGAACACATTGGGGGGTGGAATGGATAAGACATCACTGTGTTGTTTGGCAGCATTTAGTAACGCCTCACGAACAAGCTCTAAATTAGCTCCATAAGCCACTCCCGCAGGAATATGAAGCCGAGAAATCGGATTGCCATGACTCCAGTTGACGACTTCTCCTTCGAGAAAACGGGAATTGGGTAAAATAACTGATACCCGATCTAAAGTGGCAATTTCGGTACTACGAACACTAATATGTTCCACCGTTCCCATCAAATCACTGACTTCCACAAAATCCCCCACCTGAATGGGACGTTCAAAAATCAACACTAAGCCACTGACAAATTCTTTGGCAATTCCTTGAATTCCTAACCCGATGCCCACACCTAAAACCCCAGCAAACACGGTGAGGGAACTAATGTCTAAGCCCCAAACTTGGAGAATAACGAGAGTGCCAATGAGAACAAATCCATAGTTGGCAATGAGCGCGATCGTTTCTTGGGCAGCACGGCTTAACCCTGTAATACTAAGGACGCGCAGCCGTAACATTCGTTTAATGCTCCGTGCTAAGGTAAATACAACAACTAACAGGGCAATTAGGATAATTAAATCAAGGAGAGAGTAAACGTTATTCCCCAGTGGAAACAAATCGGACGTGAGACTTTCGATTAAAACGTCTCGCAATTGACGATTCCAATGACGAGTTTGAGGGAACTGGGTACTAATATAGGCTAGGGTGGTGAGAACAATGATCCCTCGTAATAAGTTCAGGCTAATTTGAAAGAGAATGAAACGGGGATCATGATAGTTGGCAAAGGGTTGAGTGTTAGAACTATCTGTTTGTTGGATGTCGGGATACATCCAACGTTGAGCAATGACACTAATTGCCCAAATTAAGAGAGCTGCCACTACCACCGCCAATAAAGAAATGATCCCTGCTTGGATTCAATATTGAGCACTTCGTTCATGTTGGGCTTGCGCGATCGCGCGATCCAATTCAGTTGCCCAGAGTTGAGCTTGTTGATTTAAACTACGCCCTTGTAAGGTATCTTCTGGGGTAACTGAGAGCAGATGCTTTCCTT
>JAHEOB010000193.1 GCA_018610095.1 Halothece sp. MAG | reverse complement strand
ATTGTGAAGCCATAACAGCAATGCGATCGCTTTCTTTAACACGCAATTCTTCTGCATCTTTAATCACGGTTTTCCCTTTAGCAAAGACAGCAGCAACAGTAATAATGGGAACTTCATCAATTAAACGCGGAATTAAATCACCCCCAATTTCTGCTCCTTTGAGTTGACAATAACGTACTCGTAAATTTGCCACGGGTTCACCTGCCACCACTCGTTTTTCTTCAACAGTAATATGGGCTTCCATGCGTTCTAAGGCTTCTAAAATTCCGGTTCGGGTAGGATTAATTCCCACATTTTCAATTACTAATTCCGAGTTAGGAATAATCGTGGCAGCCACTAACCAAAAAGCAGCGGAACTAATATCCCCTGGAACGACAACCGTTGTTCCTTGTAACGTGGGCTTACCGGTTAGGGTTACGGATTTACTATCCCCATCAGTGGTAATGTTTGCTCCAAACGCCGATAGCATCCGTTCACTATGATCCCGAGAAATTGCAGGTTCAACAACCGTGGTTTTCCCCTCTGCCATTAAGCCTGCCAGTAACACACAGGATTTAACTTGCGCAGAAGCAATGGGAGAATGGTATTCAATGGGGTTGAGTACTTGTCCTTGAATGGCAAGGGGGGCAAGGGTATGATGTTGTCTTCCCCAAATCTGTGCCCCCATTTGTTTTAAGGGATTGACGACGCGAGACATGGGGCGCGATCGCAGCGATTCGTCACCACTAATGACAAAAAACCGTTTTGGGTGAGAGGCAAGTAACCCTAACATCAAGCGTACGGTTGTGCCTGAATTTCCCGCATCTAAAACAGCAGAGGGTTCTTGTAAATTACCTAATCCCACGCCTTGCACCACCACTTCTTGTGGGTTTAAATCAGAAATGGTTGCCCCCATTGCCCGTAAACAGTGGGTGGTATTACGAGGATCGTCTCCTAATAATAATCCTTGGATGCGCGTTTCTCCCTGCGCGATCGCGCCAAACATTAAAGCACGGTGAGAGATGGATTTATCCCCAGGAACAGTTAATTTTCCTTGTAAGCTAATACCAGTCAAAGGGCGTTCAATAACTAATGGTTGTTGAGAATTAGACGGTTTAGAAGTAACAATAGACATTATTTAAAAGATATTCCTTATCTAGCAAAAGTATATCATTACTAACCATTCATCCTTAAATGGTTCAAGGTTTAATTACCAAAATATGTAATCAATTAGCTGATTTTAATTTTCGTTATTGTCTTCTAATTTTATTCAATATCTTGATTCAATTTCCGGACTAACCAATAACTAACTGATAACGCAAAAATCGCGATCGCGAGTGCAATCAGTTTATTCCCTGAGAATTGGTTAAAGTCAAAAATAATGATTTTACGGGCAATAGCAATGAGAGAAGTCGCAATCACTAATTCCACTTGAAAAATATGTTTTCTTAAGTAAGCAGTGATATTGTCAAGGAGTTCTAACGCGATTAAAATGTTTAAAAATAATCCAAAAAGTTCTAATAACGTTTCCCTAAAAAATTTATCAGGGTCAGAAGGGTTATAAGCAAATAAATCGTTACCTAAGACAATTACCAAGTTAACTAAAGCAACTAAAATAACAATCAATAGTGCAATCGTTAAGACTTTAGCAACAATGGTTTCTACCCCTTCGGTAATGTTCATAAAATTATCATAATGCCAAAGGTTACCAACTTTTTTGAATAAACGTTTCAGTTTTCTCATAACGATCATTTCTATTGGTTAGATTCATATAACCCCTCACCTCATGTTCCTTCATCCATTACTGCTTTACGATCTAATAACACTAAACTTCGCAACTGTTCTGTATCTAATTGCGTGATCCAATCCTCTCCAGCATCAACGGTTTGTTCCGCTAATTGTTTCTTACTTTCAATCATTTCATCAATGCGTTCTTCTAAGGTTCCCGTACAAACAAATTTGTGAACTTGCACATTTTGTTTTTGCCCAATCCGAAACGTGCGATCCGTTGCTTGATTTTCCACCGCAGGATTCCACCAACGATCCACATGAAACACATGATTAGCCCGTGTTAAATTTAAGCCTGTTCCACCTGCTTTAATAGAGAGAATAAAAATCGGTGGCGCATCCGGATCATTTTGGAACCGATCCACCATTTCCTCTCGTTGTTGTTTCCGTGTTGCCCCATAAAGGAAGGGAACATCATAGCCAAATCGTTTTTCTAAATAAGCTTTCAAAAGTTTCCCCCATTCCGCAAATTGGGTAAAGATTAAAGCGCGATCGCGCTCGGCGATTAATTCTTCTAACATCTCCGTTAATCGTAATAATTTGCCTGATCGTTTAGCAGATAGCAACCCTTGTTCTTTTTGTAATAATGCGGGATGATTACATAACTGTTTCAAATTCATCAATAGGGTTAAAATCTTGCCATGACGTTGAATGCCTTCTGCTTCATCAATTTCTTTCATCGCTTTATCCACAATTTGTTGATACAGTTCTGCTTGTTCACTAGATAAACCACAATAGACATTCATTTCTTGTTTTTGGGGTAAATCTTGAATGATTTCTTTATCAGTTTTGACTCGTCGCAAAATAAACGGTTGCACTAACGAGCGAAGCGTTTGCAGGGAATCGCGATCGCTGTATTTTTCAATCGGTTTGGCAAATCGACGTTGGAAAAATTGTTGCGATCCTAAATAGCCTGGATTTAAAAAATCAATAATCGACCATAACTCAGACAAACGATTTTCCAGAGGCGTTCCTGTTAACGCAATCCGAAAATTAGACGCTAAACTTCGCACTGACTTAGATTGTTTTGCCTTGGGATTTTTAATATTTTGGGCTTCATCTAAAATAATCCCTTCCCAGTGGAGACTTTGCAAGGTTTTTAAATCCCGTTGTGCTAAGACATAGCTAGTAATCACTAAATCATGCTTTTGGGCTTGCTTGGCAAAGGATTTTCCTTGTTTCCGTTTTTCGCCATGATGAACAAAACAAGATAAATTGGTTGCAAACCGATTGACTTCTCGTTCCCAATTCCCTAATACTGACGTCGGGCAAATTAACAAAGTGGGGCCGGATAATTCCTCTTTTTCTTTAAGATGTAACAATAGCGCGATCGTTTGAATGGTCTTGCCCAATCCCATATCATCTGCTAAACAAGCCCCTAAGCCCCATTTTTGTAAAAAGGCTAACCAACCAGCCCCTCGTGCTTGGTAAGGGCGTAAGTCACCGCGAAACCCTTGCGGCTTCTCAATGGGCTTTAAAGACTGATTATCCGTTAAATTGGTCATTAATTGTTGGAGTTGCCCAGAAGCTTCAAAATCCACAACTGGGAGTTTTCCCATCGTCTGAGTTTCTCCACTGGTTAGACGCACCGCATCCTCAACGGAGAAATTCATTTGTTCCTTGTTTTCATGGAGCAAATTTTGGGCTGCTTTGACATCACTGGGTTGGAGGGCTAACCATTTGCCATTCACTTCCACCAACGGAGATTGTTGGTCTAATAACTGTTGAAAATCCTCTGGAGAGAGGGTGTCATCACCCACTGCTAACTCCCACTCAAAATTCAGCAAACTCTGTAAGCCTAACTTTTGTCCTTTTTTCGGCGCTTTCGCTTTCACCTTAATCCCCAAACGCCGTTCTCCTTCACCGGGGGCTAATCCAGGGGGTAAAATAATGCCAAACCCATTTTCTAATAACCGCCATGCACTGGCGCGAATAAATTCATAGGCTTGGATAGGATCGAGAAAACAACTTGTGGGCGTGGCAACTTGCAAACTATCGTAAATCGGCGGATAGAGTCGTAAAGCTAAGCCTAATCCTCGCAGTAATGTTTCTTGAGGTTGTTTGATGGTTCGCCCTTGGTAAACAATTTCTTGGCTAGTGGTTTCCCAAATGGTTTCGGCATCTAGGAAACAGTCTTGATCATCCCGTGCTTGCAACCCATATTGCAGTTCCCAATTTTCTTCATCCGCAGGGGGAGGGAGTAAATTAAAACAAGGGCGAAATGGATTGTTTTCCACCGACTGTAATAAATGATGCCCCAAATAATTTTGCACAGGTGCAATCCATTGCTGCAGTGCGTTATCAAGGCGACGTAAATTGACAGCATCAGTGGTAAAGGTAGCCGTTTTACTAGAAAGGGCACTAAACCATCGTTTTAAGACAGGGGTAGTGACAGGGGGAAAGGTTTGAATGGAACATTGACGGATTTGGGTATCAATTAGGGAACTCAGAAAACTAATAATGATCGATTGCGGTTCCCGATCAAAATCATGGGCGCGACAGCTATGGGGCATTTTTGCCGCAAACGCTTGCAATCGTTGTTGATCAGCAGGGGCATCTAATAATGGTTGCCAAAAGGTGGTTCCTTGTTCTTGGTCAATTTCTAACTGCGGTAAAAACTTCGATCGCGCTAGTAGCTGACAACTCCAACGATAAAGATGACACCAGAATCGTAAACTCCCACTTTCGTCATCACTTAAGGTTTGTAATAATTTGATCGTTGTTTCCATGCTTAGGTAATACCCCCCAACTTGCCAAGATTGAAGCGAAAGGCGTTGGGGATCATCAGGCGATTGTTGCGATAGTAGAGGAAGAAACTTCTTTTTGGTAATCCTTTGTGTGGGAAGCGTTAACAATTGAGTCGTATAAATCGCCAGTTCCTCACGGGAAATGTGCTGTTGTTCCAAAGCCTCCGCTAATTCTGTTTCAGTCAGGGTTAAAGGATGCAGTGGGGCGCTTTTCTGCAACGTCACCCCTTGAGTGGTACGCCAAGTTTCTCCCCAAATAAAGAAGGCTTGATGATGCGGTGAGGACAGCCAAATTCCGTGTAACTGCGTCATTCTCTCAGCTTCCTTAACGACATAAAAGACACTAGAGGGACTGTTCCCTCTAGCAATTTCTGTTGTACTTTCTACCTTACCGTTTTTAACTGAATTGTTACTCAAAGAGACTCCATATCTCCCATAACAAATTTAAGCCTACCAAACAACCGATAATAACCCTTGATAAGTGCTAGGATTGCGACAGAGAAAGAAAAGAGAATGGTTGATAAGGATAGAAGACAATAATGATGGAGTTTGAACAGTCAATATCCTTTGATGGTAGGGATATTCGGCTTAAAGTTGGACGGTTTGCGCCACAAGCAGGCGGTTCTGTATTAATTGAATGTGGAGAAACCTCAGTTCTAGTGACAGCAACTCGCAGCGAACCGCGAGAAGGAATTGATTTCTTACCGTTGCTAGTAGATTACGAAGAACGACTTTATGCAGCCGGTCGCATTCCAGGTGGATTTTTACGTCGAGAAGGTCGTCCCCCTGAAAAAGTAACCTTAACTAGCCGTCTCATTGATCGTCCCCTACGTCCTTTATTTCCGCATTG
Source organism: Halothece sp. MAG (assembly GCA_018610095.1). GTDB lineage: Bacteria > Cyanobacteriota > Cyanobacteriia > Cyanobacteriales > Rubidibacteraceae > Halothece. Next base: position 8,047 of record JAHEOB010000193.1, on the reverse strand, counting down.
GCTTCGTGATGATATTCAGGTGGTTGCCACAACCTTATCCATGGATGAATTAGTGCCACCAGATGTGTTAGCCATTACTGGTGCATCAGTGGCGGTCATCTGTGCGCAAATGCCATTTTATGGTCCCATGGCAGGGGTGCGAGTAGGATTAGTTGGAGATGATTTTATCATTAATCCCACCTATGAAGAAATTGACAATGGGGATTTAGATTTAATCGTTGCCGGTTCCCCCGATGGGGTGGTCATGGTTGAAGCAGGAGCGAATCAGTTACCCGAACAAGATGTCATTGAAGCCATTGAATTTGGTTATGAAGCGGTTCGGGACTTAATTGAAGCCCAACAGCAACTAATGAAGGATCAGGGCATTACCCTGCCTCATGAAGAACCTCCCCAAGTGGATCCCAAATTACAAGAGTTTATCAAATCGAAAACCACTGAACCCATTAAACAAGTCTTACAGCAGTTTGACTTGGATAAGACTCGGCGTGATGAACTCTTAGAAGAAATTAAAACTAATGAAGTTGAAAACGCGATCGCGGAACTCCCAGAAGATGATCCCTTGCAGGTTGCCATTACCGAAGACCCCAAAGCCATTGACAATATCTTTAAAGATGTCACTCGGGAGTTGATGCGTAACCAAATTATAGAAGAGGGGGTACGGGTCGATGGACGGAAACTAGATGAAGTCCGGCCCGTTAGCTGCGAAGTGGGCGTTCTTCCCAAACGGGTTCATGGCAGTGCTTTATTCCGTCGCGGCTTAACCCAAATTCTGTCCCTTGCCACCTTAGGAACGCCGGGAGATGCCCAAGATTTGGCGGAAGAACTGCATCCCAACGAAGAAAAACGGTATCTGCACCACTATAATTTCCCCCCTTATTCCGTGGGCGAAACCAAACCCCTCCGTGCCCCAGGGCGACGAGAAATTGGTCACGGTGCCCTTGCGGAGCGGGCAATTGTTCCCGTACTGCCCTCAAAAGATGATTTCCCCTATGTGCTACGGGTCGTCTCAGAGGTGCTTTCCTCTAATGGATCAACCTCTATGGGCTCAGTTTGTGGCTCAACCCTTTCCTTGATGGATGCAGGGGTTCCCATTAGTAAACCCGTTAGTGGCGCAGCAATGGGCTTAATTAAAGAAGGAGATGAAGTCCGAGTCTTAACCGACATCCAAGGGATTGAAGATTTCCTTGGGGATATGGACTTTAAAGTGGCTGGTACCGATGTCGGCATTACCGCCTTACAAATGGATATGAAAATTACTGGGTTGAGTCTGGATGTAGTCAGTCAAGCGATTCAACAAGCCCGACCTGCCCGATTACATATCCTAGAGAAAATGCTAGGGGTAATTGAAAAACCCAAATCCGAACTCTCGCCCTTTGCCCCTCATCTCATCAACTATCAAATTGATCCGGAAATGATTGGTCTGGTCATTGGACCCGGTGGTAAAACCATCAAGAATATTACTGACAAAACCGGTGCCAAAATCGATATTGAAGAAAATGGTTCCCTCACCATTTCTGCTTCGGATCGAGAAAAGGCGATCGAGGCTCTCAATCAAATTAAAGGGCTCACTCATAAAATCAGTGAAGGGGATGTTTGTTTAGGTCGCGTGACTCGCATTATCCCCATCGGTGCTTTTGTGGAATTGATGCCTGGAAAAGAAGGCATGATTCATATCTCTCAACTTGCAGAATATCGCGTCGGCAAAGTCGAAGATGAAGTCTCCGTGGGAGATGAAGTCGTTGTTAAGGTTCGGGAAATTGATAATAAAGGGCGGTTAAACCTGACGCGCCTCAATATCCATCCTGACGAAGCTGCTGCTGCGCGTGCTGCGGTTGAACAAGAATAATCGCTAATTCCTAAAGAGGTTGTTGGTACCTGTTATTCACCAACTGCCTCTGTTAGCGATTGCAATGGCTCAGAGAGCTACCGACATCTAAATGGGGCGTTTGTTGCTTAACGGATTGTTTTGGCTTGACCCATTTTTGGAACAGTTGCCCCCAATCTAAAGTAATTAAGCGAGGCAGCAAGACACAAACCCCTAGATTGAAGGCTGTCATTAATAAAAATTCTATCCAAAACATAATAATTCCTAGTTGGACAAATTCACTTTACTCTAGTATGCAAGAAAATAGGCTCCATTGTTGCTAGTAAACATTTAAAATTTTTTGTCGTTTCAATAAAAAATTCTAAACTATTACTGCTGTGCCGAAATTACCCCTACTAGACATTTCAAAAGGCAACCACCTATCATCTCGGTAGCTGCCTCAACAGAGCCATTTGTATCCCAGTGAACTCCTCTGAGATTATGTTATTGCTTAGTTGTGACCAAGTTCAATATTGTCAGGTAATTCGGCGAGAGAAAACCGGAACAGAACAAATTATTCCTGGTATTGTTTACTATGGCAAACTTTTCATTCGGGGCGAAGTCTTTCCTTTGAGTCAAAAAAAGCGAGCCATTGAGTATAGTCGGCAGCAATTTAGTTACTACCAAGAAAAAATTTATATTCTTTTAGTACGAGAACGAGATTATTTTGCTTTGTGGTATGAAAATTGCGATGTTAGGAAACTCCCCACTGTTAACAATGAGCCGTTTCCAGATTTTGTTGCCACCATTGATTTAAAACAAGTGGTATTCCACATGCGTCAAAGTCTTCCCCAAAAAACGATACGCAAAGGCTTTCGACGCTTCCATAATTGTTTTTCCACCCAAGATGTGATTAATTGGTTGCAAACTCACCTCAATCTTACTCATCGCGAAGCAATGAAGTTGGGACAACGATTAGTGGATCATCACTGGCTATTACCCCTGAACTCTTACCCTGTTCGCTTCCACAAGAGAAATCATTTCTATCAGTTTAATGATTAACGGAACAGCGTCAAAACCTGTAACACCAACCTTAGCAATGATACAGTAGAGTCATTGATGAGTGAGCCTTGAATCAGGGATGATGCAAATTAAATCTTATCTGCGTGCTCTATTTATTGTTGTCATAACAACGCCGTTTGCCATGAGTTCTTCTATGGCACTAAGTCAAACTCAGCAAGGGCGTTCCGATTATTTAGGGACATTATTAGAACAAGCCCGTGAACTGGTTGATAATCGCGAATATGAGGCAGCCCTTGAAATATATAAAGATGCAGCTAATATTAATTCCGAAAATGCCAAAATTTTTTCAGGGATGGGTTATATTCACAGTCGTCAAGGCAATTATGATGCTGCCGTTGCTGCCTACCGAAAAGCAGTGGAATTACAACCTGATAACGCAGAATTTCATTATGCCCTCGGTCATGCTTTGGCAAATCAGGGAAATTATAGCGAAGCCAGCACCGCTTATTATAAAGCCCTCGAGTTAAAACCCAACCATATTGATGCTTATTTAGGATTGGGTGGGGTATTACTACGTCGAAATCATCATGATGGCGCCTTGCACATTTATCAAGACTTATTAGAACATAAGCCCAATCATGGAAAAGCCAATGCTATTGTAGGAGCATTGTATTTAGAACAAGAAAATTGGCAAAGCGCGATCGCGCATTTAGAGACAGCAACTAAAGTTGATCCCCAAAGAACCTCTGCTTGGCTGGATTTAGCAAAAGCATATCAACAACAGGGCAATTATCCTCAAGCCCGAGAAACCATCGAAACTTTATTGCAACGTGAGCCCAATAACGGGAAAGCCTACTATATCAAAGGACAATTGTTAGAACAACAAGGGGCTACCCAGAAAGCGCTTGCGGCTTACGAACAAGCCAGTTCCCATCAACCAGAAGCAGCCGAGGTATTAGCCCGCAAAGGAGAAATTGAAATCGAACAACACCAATATGAGCAAGCAGTGCAAACCTACCGTCGCTTACAGCAATTAGTTTCTAGTAATCCCCAAATTTATTACAATCTGGGAGTAGCTCTCAAAGGAAATAATAATTCTGGTCAAGCGAAACAAGCCTTTCAAAAAGCGGCGGAACTGTTTAGGGAAAAAGAAAACCAAAAAGGCCTCAATCAGGTCCAACAGCAACTTAATGATTTGAAAAACCGCAATTAGTCATGATTTTCATTCTGTTTCAACATCTTTTCCTGACGACGTTCTCGCCAGTCATTAACCGTCACAATGATCAGTGTTAGTGTTGTTAAGGGAATAACAAACCATAGCATCACGGTATTAAAGACAGGCAATGTTTCGTGTTCGGTAGAGTTGAGAAATAAAAAGACTGCATAAGCCCCGTAATAAATCCAAAAAATCACTCCTTCCCACCGCGCAATCAGATTCCCTGTAAAGAAAATCGGTAAACACGCGATCGCGACGGCAATCATAATGGGAATATCTAAATTCATAGCAGCGTTGGATACTTCCACGCCTGTGGGAGCCAAAATCCCTGCAACTCCTAAAACAATTAAAATATTATAAATATTACTTCCAATAATATTGCCCACTGCCATATCTCCTTCGCCACGAGCACTTGCTGCGATCGCAGTTGCCAGTTCTGGTAACGATGTTCCTAATGCCACAATGGTTAAACCAATCACTAACTCACTTAATCCTAAGGCTTGGGCAAATGTTTTTGCCCCAGAAACCAACCAATCTGAACCGAAAATGACCATCGCTAATCCCACAACCAACCATACCCCATTTACGAACCATTGTTTCAGGGAACGATCTTCAGGAACCACATCAAATTCTTCGTTTAACTCATTTTCAATGGCATTTTTCCGTCGGCTTTGAATTAATAAAAAACTCGTATAAATTAATCCACCCGTCAAAAAAATGATGCCATTGAGTCTGTCAATTTGATAATCCAGACTAAATATCAACATTAAAATTGATACCCCAATCATAATTGGGACATCAAGCCTAACCAATTTTTGAGAAACCCGTAAAGGCGTAATGGTAGCAGCAATTCCTAATATTAATAAAATATTACAAATATTACTGCCAATAATATTGCCTACGGAAATGGAAGCCTCTTCGCTAAAATTGGCTTTAATACTAACCGCTAATTCTGGAGAACTGGTTCCAAAGGAAACCACTGTTAAGCCCACAACTAAGGGGGAAATCCCTGCTAGAGTGGCTAATTTGCCAGCACCACTGACTAAATAATCAGCCCCCTTGACCAGACTAACTAACCCCACAATAAATTTAACTAAAGCTGGAATTTCCATTTAACTAGTTGAAAATAATTGCTGCTCTCGTCACTATTTAAGCTATCATTAATGCAATGAGCGATATTATTAATATTTATTTTAACAATCTAAGAATTGGCTGTTCAGGAATAGCTAAAGAAAGTAGTGCGTTTTTTTTAAATAAAGACAGTGACGTTCACTATTGCTTAACGGAGTAGAAAAAGCCTCTATATGCCATAATTCTCCACCGAGGTTTGCTAAGGTTTGTTCAAGGGCGATTTCCTCTTGTCGTGTCCAACGACCACGATATAAAATAGCTATTCCACCGACAGTCAAGAAAGGAAAAGCATACTTAGCACACACTGTAGCTGAGGCAACCGCCCTTAATAGAGCATAGTCATAATGCTGATAATAGGGGGATTGTGGTCCAACGGTTTCTGCTCGCCCAGTTTGAGCTTGAACCTGATTTAATCCTAACTTGCCAATTAAACGGGTTAAATAAGCAATTTTTTTGGCAGTACTATCTAAAAGTGTAATCTGAGCATAGGGCAGCGCGATCGCGCAAGGAAAGCCAGGGAAACCCGCCCCAGTGCCAATATCAATCATCGAGAGATTCTCACAACGGTTTAATAAATCAACAGGGGTTAACCCTCGCAGAGAATCCCACAGATGCTTTTCCCAAAACGCCTCGGGGCTAGTAATGCGAGTTAAATTGAGTTGCCGATTGCCCTTTAAGATTTCTTGATAAAGCTGTTGTAACTGTTGCTGTTGTTGTTGAGAAGGACACCATCCCAAACTCTTTTGCCATAAATCTGGCCAATAAGGAAGCATATTGATCCCTGCTTGCTCATTCCTTTCTATGTTACACTCTTAAAACTGACATCAAGGGAACTCTAGACCACTCCCCCTTGGATTCGGTAAAATGATTCAAAGGTTATTATTGAGTTAAGAGAAAATGGTTAAACTGCGCTTAAAACGATTCGGAAAGAAACGAGAGGCAAGTTATCGTATTGTTGCCATGGATAGTGCGAGTCGTCGTGATGGTCGCCCCCTAGAAGAATTGGGCATCTACAATCCCCGAACAGGGGAAACTCGTCTTGATGTTCCCGCAATTACCAAGCGACTACAACAAGGGGCAAAACCCACACAAACTGTTCACCATATATTGCAAAGAGCTCAGGTTTACCAACAAGTGAATGCCTAATCATGTTAACCCCTCACCCACTGGAGAAAATCAGCCCCAATATGGGGAGTTAGTTCGGTATTTAGTAACCCCCTTATTAAATTTCCCTGAAAGTTTACGAATTGATTGTGAGTTTACCAATCAAAATCAACGGGTATGGATTCGTCTAGCCCTAGACCCCCAAGATCAGGGAAAACTATTTGGGCGAGGCGGACGTAATTTAAATGCCATTCGGACCGTTATCAATGCTGCAGCTAGAGCAGTGGGGCAATCGGTGTATCTAGATATTTATGGAGTGGATGAAACCAAACCAAGCGTTAATCAAACTAGGGAGGGAACACAACCCTCTAAGCCTCCCTCGAAACCAGTGGGTAAATTTGGAAAAAAACCCGGGAAAAAACCTGTGGACAAGTCAGGGAAAAAAAGAAAACCACGGAAACCTCCAAAACCAAATCTTAAGCGTTCTTCTGAGCAAGTAACGCCCAAACAATCCTAAACTCTATGACAGAAGAGGCGGTCAAAACCATTGAATTACCTAGTAGTGAAAGCGCGATCGCGCTAGCCGGGCCCCACGAAGCTAACTTAAAAACCCTATCTCGACAAACCGGGGCAAAATTAGTCATGCGGGGGCAAGAATTACTGATTACTGGTAAAGAAAAGCCAGTGGAACGGTGTTTTCAGGTTGTGCGATCGCTGCAACCCTACTGGGAACAAGGGAAAAACATCTCTCAAGCAGAGATCATGACCGCCTTTCAGGCACAAGATACGGGACGCTTAGAAGATTATCAAGACCTACAAAAAGATATCCTCGCCCAAACTCGCAAAGGGGAACAGGTTCGCGCCCAAACCTTTCGGCAACGGCAATATATTAAAGCCATTCAATCCCATGATGTGACCTTTTGCACCGGACCGGCAGGAACTGGTAAAACCTTTTTAGCTACTATTCTTGCCGTTCAAGCCCTATTGCAAGGAGAGTATCAGCGTCTAATTTTAACGCGTCCCGCCGTCGAAGCAGGGGAAAAACTAGGCTTTCTGCCAGGGGATTTACAAGAAAAAGTAAATCCCTTCCTGCGTCCCCTTTATGACGCTCTTTATGAACTGATTGATCCCGAAAAAATTCCCGATTTAATGAGCAAAGGGATCATTGAAATTGCCCCCTTAGCCTATATGCGAGGGCGTACTCTCAATAATGCATTTGTCATTGTGGATGAGGCGCAAAATACTACCCCTGCCCAAATGAAAATGGTACTGACTCGCTTAGGGTTTTCCTCACGAATGGTGGTGACAGGGGATATCACCCAAACGGATTTACCCCATAATCAAAAATCTGGCTTAGTGACTGCTTTGGAAATTTTGGAATCAGTGGAAGGGATTGCCATTTGTCAATTTTCTCAAAACGATGTGGTTCGTCATCCCCTGGTTCAACGTATTGTTGATGCTTATGAAAAATATGAAATGTAACTTTTTTGATGGCAACATCAAAGTAGAATTACTTAAGATCAGATTTCCTCTAACTTTTACCAAAGGTAGCCGTAAAGCTCCTGCTTTTAAGCAGGTGATATAAGGCTACTATCCTCTAAGTGGACAAATAGTTCTTTGTTGGTTATAATTATAAATTAATATTTAATTTCTAACATGCTCAGTCTCAACTATCAATATAAACTCAAAGTAACTTAGACCTGAATTGTTTACCGCACGGGATAATAATGTTTCAAAAACTGTTTGGCTTCAGTGTGATTATGAATAAT
>JAHEOB010000192.1 GCA_018610095.1 Halothece sp. MAG | reverse complement strand
GCAGTTTCAGCATCCAATCCTTTTGTGGCAGTGACAATAATGGCATCTTTGGGAAGTCCCACTTTTTTGATGCGATCAATAACGGAGGGAACCCCTTTCATGGAAATTGCTGATAAGATAATTTCTGCGTCTTGAATAACTGATTCTAGGCTTTCTGCATTGCGTCGTGACCATAAACGAACATAATGATCGCTACGTTCGGCAATTTTGCCTAAGGTCGATCCCCAGGAACCAGCACCAATGACAGTTGTTATTTTCTGAGAAGGCGTGTCACGGTTACGAATATTAACAGCTTGGCTTGTTGAATTGACCATCGATTCAATAGTACAGTAATTTCATGTAGTAATGTTATAAAACAGTGGACTATCGCAATCCCATTCCAACGGTTGATATTATCATTGAACTGCGCGATCGCGCGGAGCGACCCATTATTTTGATTGAACGGCAAAATCCGCCCTATGGTTGGGCACTGCCAGGGGGATTTGTTGATTATGGGGAATCAGTGGAGCGGGCTGCCATCCGAGAAGCCCAGGAAGAAACGAGTTTAGACATTGAACTCATTGAACAATTCCAAGTTTATTCCGATCCGCAACGAGATTCTCGCAAACATACGGTTAGTATTGTCTTTATTGCCACTGCTGTGGGCACTCCTCAAGCAGCGGATGATGCTAACAATTTACAAGTTTTTCCATTATGGGAAATTCCCAATAATCTCTGTTTTGATCACAATCAAATTTTAACCAATTACCGTCACTATCGGCATTATGGCTGCCGTCCTAATTTAATTGGTTTTTCAATGGGACGATAAAGTTGATAATTAAGATTGGGAAAGATATTATCAATTTTTTCTAATTTTTCCAACCAATTGTGATCAATGTGGTCTTCAGTAATATCTTCATAGAGTTTATTAAATCGTCGTAAATGAGATTGGGTGCGTCGAATGGCGTAAGGAACCATGGTGCCCGTTCGCATGATAAACGCCCAATCCGATGACTGTGCTAATAGTAATTCCCTTGCTGCTTGTTGCAATGCCCGTTTTTCCCATTCATTTTCAGCATCACGACAACTTAACTCAATCATGCGTTCCGTGGCTTCATGGAGATGGGGATAAATCCAAGCATTGGTTTCATTCACCCAATATTCATGAAATCCTTTAAAGCCCCAACTTGACTGCGACGGCTTACAAACTTGTTGCACCGGTTGCCGACGCAAGTAATCCGCTAAATGCACCATTTCATAGGTGGTTTGATCATACCACGATTTACGAATAATATAGTCTAAAAACCAAGGGCCTTCATACCACCAATGACCAAATAATTCCGCATCATAAGGGGAAACCACTAACGGTGGACGCTGCATAATCCCTGCTAAATGTTCAATTTGTCGTTGCCGGTTAAGAACAAAATTTCCGGCATGTTCTGCAGCTTTTTCCCGTGCCCAATAGGGGTCATATAATTCTTTCTCTCCTAATCCAGCATTGCGACTGGTAATTTTATGATATTTAATCCCTGTATTTTTTCGTTGCCCATTGGGAAGAATATAGGGTTTAATATATTCATATTCTGCTTCCCAGCCTAAATCTTTAAAAAATTCACGATAAACGGGATCGCCCGGATAGCCGACTTGAGAGGACCACACTTGCTGGGAGGATTCATGATCGCGCCCAAATGCTGCTACGCCAGTTTCGGTATAAATGGGGGCATAGGTACCGTAACGGGGACGCGGGCTTGCATAGAGTAAGCCATGGCCATCCATGATAAAATAACGTAACCCGGCATCAGCCATGAAGCGTTCTAAGCCATCATAATAGGCACATTCCGGCAACCAAATCCCGCGAGGGCGACAACCAAAATTTTCCTCATGATGATCACAGGCAATGTTAATCTGGGCACGAACTGCCTCGGGATACATTTTCATCAAGGGCAGATACCCGTGAGTCGCAGCGCAGGTAATAATATCTAAGTTTTGACTCTTTTGAAATTGTTGGAATGCCCCGACAATATCTCGATTATATTTTTCCCAAGTGTGACGTACCTTGGCAAATTGATTAATATAGTGTTCGGCTAAATACTGAATATGTCCATTATGGGGATTATTTTCAATTTCTTTAGTAGCAAGTTCTTCTAACTTCGCTAAATGTTGGTTGTAGCGTTCTTGCAAAAGGGAATCCCGTAACATTGACACCAAAGGCGGTGTCATACTCATGGTTAGTTTAAATTCAATTCCATCTTCTTTTAATCCCTCAAATTTCTGTAACAGAGGAATATAGGTTTCCGTGATCGCTTCAAATAGCCATTCTTCCTCTAAGACATATTCTCTTTCAGGATGTCTTACAAAGGGTAAATGGGCGTGTAAAACAACGGCAAGATAACCAAGCGCCATAAATCAATGTTCCCCGTTGACAGGATAATCTCAATTTTAGGATGAGTTGAGAGAGAAACCGTTAAACCATCTCCCTTCATATTAGCGTCCCATCCCAATATAGCGGAAACCACTTGCTTGTAGGGCTTCGCGATCTAAAAAATTACGTCCATCAATGATAACAGCACTATTCATTTGTTGTGCCATTTTTGGAAAATCCAGCGAGAGAAATTGTTTCCAATCAGTGACTAATGCCAAAGCATCACAGTGATCGGCTAGTCGTTCCGGATCGGTTTCCACAATGACATCGGATAAGCCATCCCGAACCCCAGATTGAGAGACAATGGGATCATAGGCTTTGACTTTTGCCCCTAAACGAGCGAGTTCTTCAATAATATCCAAGGCAGGGGCATCTCGCATATCATCAGTATTGGGTTTAAAACTTAGCCCCAGTAAGCCAATCACTTTCCCTTTGAGAATTTTCAGTTCTTGTTGCAGTTTTTCCACGACTAATAGACGCTGACGTTTATTGAGACTCACTGCTGATTTGAGAAGTTGCGCATCATAATTATAATCATCTGCTGTATGAATCAGTGCGGAAACATCTTTAGGAAAACAAGAACCTCCCCAACCGATGCCTGCTTGTAAAAATTTGTCACCAATTCGCGAATCTAATCCCATGCCTTGGGCAACTTGGGTTACATCTGCCCCAACGCGATCGCAGATATTGGCAATTTCGTTGATAAAGCTAATTTTGGTGGCGAGAAAGGCATTGGCAGCATATTTAATCATTTCCGCTGAGTTAAGATCCGTCACCAGTAAATTCACAGGGGGAACAGAGGGATCATCAGCAAACTCCCGATTCACAATCGGTTGATACAATTCTTGCATTATGGTTAGGGCGCGATCGCTGTTGCCACCCAAAATAATGCGATCGGGGTTAAACGTATCATACACTGCCGATCCTTCTCGTAAAAACTCAGGGTTACTGACGACATCAAAATCGACATTGCTTTCTTCCAACTCTTGAACGCCACTGCCACCACTAGTAACTAATTCTTTTTGACGTTCTGCCACCCCATCAAGAACAATCATCCGTACCCAGTCTCCTGATCCAATGGGAACTGTAGATTTATTGACAATGATTTTATAGTCACTACTGAGGTGATGACCAATTCCCTTTGCAACTGCTTCGACGTAGCGAGTATCAGTTTCCCCACTAGGTAGGGCAGGCGTTCCCACAGCAATAAACAGAACATCGGCAAAATGAACCCCCTCTCCTAAATCGGTGGTAAAGGTTAAGCGACCTGCCTCTGCAGAAGCCGCCATCAATTCTGACAGTTGCGGTTCATAAATGGGAGGCTGTCCACTTTGCATTAATTTAACTTTCTCTTCATTATTATCGACACAAATCACTTCGTGTCCGACATAGGATAAGCAAACGCCTGTTACTAATCCCACATATCCGGTTCCAATAACACAAATACGCATCAGTTTCCTTCCCTAAATAATATTGGTAATTGTTTTAATGATGAAAGATAATATGATGATTGACTAATATCAAAATCTAAGAAAAATTAGGATAGCGATCGCGAAAATCGTTAATTAACCATTCTAATCCCTCTTGTAATGGAACGGAAGGTTCCCACCCTAAAATTTGCTTAGCTTTGGTAATATCAGGTTGGCGTTTTCTGGGATCATCCTCGGGAAGCGGTTTAAACTGCAATTCCGCATCCGGTTGAATCATATTTTGAATTTGTTGGGCAAGTTCGAGAATAGTATATTCCCCTGGATTACCTAAATTAACCGGATAAATATAATCACTATTCATCAAGCGAATTAAGCCTTCTACCATATCTGACACATAGCAGAAACTCCGCGTTTGCGAACCATCGCCATAGATGGTAATCGGTTTATTGCGCAGGGCTTGCCCGACAAAATTACTGACAACGCGACCATCATCTTCTAACATCCGTGGTCCATAGCTATTAAAGATTCTTGCAACGCGAACATCGACGCCATTATCACGGTGGTAGTCATAGGTTAAGGTTTCTGCAATACGCTTTCCTTCGTCGTAGCAATTTCCACAAAGCGCAACCTTACCATTGCGACGAACAAAAATTACATGATTGGTAACATTGACACAATAAACATTTCCCGCATAAGGAATTTTTTCAGGAGCAGTGAGGCGTGCTTCAATAGGATTACGAATATTAACACAGTAGAGATTGCGATTATATTTGGCATGAGAAGAGAGATTGGCAGCAAACCCACACCGTAAGGCTAATTCTTGAACATCATCTGCAAGTTGTTTCGACTTGCTGTAGTAGCAATAACCCTCTCCCCGCTTGGAACCATCTCCTAAGAGAAGGGCATCAAGGAGAATACGAGACTGACGAGGCGATAAACAGAGATACTCCCGAGGAATATATTTATCTCCTGATTTACCAAGAGGTGACAAAATATTGGCTAACTGTTTAGAACAAATGCGGAATTGATGATGATCAGATTGGAAGAATTTAAAGCCCATTTTTTGCAAGCATTGGGCAATTCTTTCTCGTTTTTCAGGATTTTCTTGGGCAATGAGGATGTTATAGTCGGCCACTTCGTAATTACTGCCATTAACAACCCTCTCCCGCTGACGAACATGAACACAGCCTTCGGAAATATAATACCCGAGAAATTCCAGCCAAGTATCCATTGCCACTTGAGGAACATTCACTTTGGCATTACGTGGCGATGACTCTAACGTAAACCAGTCTTGTTCTTCCCCACGAAACGTTCCACTGGTTAATACCTTCCAAGAATGCCAATCCCGAGATTCATCTGCTTGTAAAAATTTTAATTTGCCAGTTTTACTGCGAACATACATCTGATGGTTGGGCGTGACACAAAAATCATATTTTTCATTGGCAAACCGCAAGAGATTTCCTACGTAGGGCTGTACAATATATTCATCCGGCACATGGTATTCTACTTGATTTTCAGCGTTAAGGGTGGCAACGGGAACATCAGGAGATAATTTCGGAAAAGGAGTCCAACCGTTGGCAGTTAAAATTTCTGTTTCGGCATCATAGCAACTGCGAATACCAGTGGGATTAACATTGCCACGATATTCTTCCGGTTGGGGATGCACTTCTGGATCGCCATACACTTCTGAAGTCGAAGCAAGCAAAAATCGTGCTTTTACCCGTTTGGCTAACCCCAACATGTACAGCGTTCCCATGACATTGGTTTTAACCGTTTTAACGGGATTAAACTGGTAATGAACTGGGGAAGCAGGACACGCGAGATGATAGATTTGATCTACCTCTAAGCGAATGGGTTCCGTAATATCGTGGCGAATCAACTCAAAATAGGGATTATTGAACCAATGTTTGATATTATCTTTGCGCCCTGTGTAGAAGTTATCAAGACAAAGAACTTCATGTCCTTCTGACATTAAGCGATCCACTAAGTGAGATCCAATAAAACCAGCACCGCCTGTCACTAAGATTCTCATGTTTGCTATAAATTGTTTATCAGTTTCATTTTAGGGGATTGTATAATAATTCAATATTTAAAACATGAAACCTCGGAAACGATTTGCGCAACATTGGCTAAAAAGCAAACAAACGCTACAAGAAATTGTTGATGCAGCCACCCTAACTTCCACAGATGAAATCTTAGAAATTGGGGCAGGAACAGGCATTTTAACCCGTCAATTACTAACCAACGTCAAAACCGTTGTTGCGGTAGAACGCGATCGCGCTCTCCTTGAATCCCTTACCCAAACATTTCAAAACCAAACCAATTTAATTCTTCTAGAAGGCGACTTTTTAAAACTTGATTTAGCAGATGCTTTAAAGCCCTTTCAACAAGTTACCTTTCCCAATAAAGTAGTCGCCAATATTCCTTACAAGATTACTGGTCCGATTTTAGATAAACTCCTCGGCTCAATTGCCCACCCTTACCAACAATATGACAAAATTATTTTACTCGTCCAAAAAGAAATTGCCCAACGCCTGTGCGCTAAGCCGGGATCAAAAACGTTCGGTGCTTTATCGGTACGCATGCAATATCTAGCAGACTGTGAACTGGTTTCTACTGTTCCTGCTAAAGCCTTTTCTCCACCTCCGAAAGTGGATTCTGCCGTTATTTCCCTCACGCCTCGCCCTTTTCGGTGGCGTGTCAGCTCCCCCCAATTATTGGAAAAGCTAGTGAAACTGGGATTCGCTAACCGCCGTAAAATGTTACGAAATAACTTAAAAAGTCTAATCTCGCCACAACAATTAGAACAAATTCTGGAAGAATTAGAAATAAGCCCCAAGGCTCGCGCTGAACAAATTAGTGTGTCAAACTGGGTAAGGCTTTCTAATCAATTGGATATCAGCAATGGGTCACTATTCACTGACAGCCCCCGCCAAAATTAATCTTCACTTAGAAATCATCGGCGATCGCGCTGATGGTTATCACGAACTCGTCAT